>NZ_JBHYVA010000100.1:0-17702 GCF_042750055.1 Streptomyces sp. NPDC059456 | reverse complement strand
GGGCCCGCCCCCCCCCGCGGTTGTGGGTGTACTCCGGGGGGGGGGTGGACCCGCCGCACTCCCCCGCGGGCGCCCCCCACTCCCCGGGGCCGGGGGGGGCGGGCGGCCGCCGGGGCGCCCCCCCGGGCCCAAACACGCCCGTACAGCTCCGAGAACCCGGGCTCCCGGACCCCCGTGCCGTGGATGAACAATGCCGTCGTCATAAGCCCCCACCCCGACGTCCAACCAGTCGCCCTGAACGTGATCGTGGCACATAACGAGCCGTCAACTTGGCAGTATGCTGAATTCGTGCCCCTCGACCCCGGGTGCGCGCTCTTTGGTCTGCCGTGCATCTGCCGTGGCCGTTCCGGCCCGGCGCCGGACTCCTCGAGGGGGACCGTATGGGTACTGATGCGATGATCACCCATCTCGTCGGCGCCACCGCACTCGTCCTGATCGTCGCCCACACCGCGGGCTGGCTCTCCCGTCGGTGGCGACAGCCCACGATCATCGGGCAGTTGATCGCCGGCATCGCCCTCGGTCCGACCATGCTCGCGGGGCTCTTCCCGGATCTGTCGCGGATCCTGTTCCCCCCGGCCCTGGGCCCGGTGCTCACCGGGCTCTCCCAGATCGCCCTGGTCCTCTTCCTGTTCGCCGTGGGCTACGAACTCGATCTCGGCGTGGTCAGGGGCCGGGCCCGCACCGTGGTGGCGGTCTCGCTCGCGGCGTTCGTGCTGCCGATGACGGCCGGGTGCGCCGCCGCGCTGCTCTTCCACCGCCAACTGGCGGAACTGGGCGCGCCCCGGGAGATGTCCGCGGCCTCGGTGCTGTTCTTCGGCGTGGCGCTGTCCATCACGGCCGTGCCCGTCCTGACGGCCATAGTCCGCGAGAACGGCCTGGCCGGGACGGTGCCCGGGATCGTCGCCGTCGCCGCCGCCGGGGTGATCGACGTCATGGGCTGGACCGTCCTGGTGGGCACGCTGCTGGAGACCGAGGCGCAGGGCGGGCTCTCCCGGCCGGTGCGGCTGGTGCTGCTGCTCGGGTTCACGGCCGTGATGCTGCTCGCCGCCCGGCCGGTCCTGCGCCGCCTGTTGTGGCGCTCGGGGGTCGACCCGTCGGTGCGGCTCGCCGTCCTGGTGGGTTTCGCGTTCGCCTCGGCCTGGGTCACCCAGGCCCTCGGGCTGCACGTCATCTTCGGCGCCCTGCTCGCCGGCGTGGTCACCCCGCGGGAGAAGGGCGGCACCTTGGATCCGGACCTGGTCCGGCCGCTGCACGACATCGGCATGCTGCTGCTGCCGTTCTTCTTCGTGGTCTCGGGCCGGAGCGTGGAGATCGGCGCACTGGACTCCGCCGGTGCGGTCGCGGTGGTCGCGGTGACCCTGCTGGCCGTGACGGTGAAGGTGGTGAGCGGGACCGTCGCGGCCCGGCTCGCGGGCCTGGACCGGCACGATGCCCGGACCGTCGGGGTCCTGCTCAACACCCGTGGTCTGACCGAGCTGATCGCGCTGAACGCGGGCTTGCAGGCGGGGCTGCTCAGCGGCCGGCTCTACACGGCGCTGGTGCTGATGGCCCTGGCGACCACCGTGGCCACCGAGCCCCTGCTGGCCGTCGTACGCCGCCTGCGGGCGCGCGCGGAGGCCGCGGGCGGGGACGCTCCACCACCCGCACCCCGCACCCCGGTCGACGCATCGTCCGCCGAGGCCCTCTGACGCCGCGTGCGCGGCACGGGCGGCAGCGCGGCGCACGGCATCCCGACGGCGGCACTCCGAACGGCGAGGACGGAGTGCCGCGGTGCGTCTCCTACAGCGGCATCGGCGCGATGTCGCACTCGATCCGCTGGTGCAGCCGGGCCGCCACCAGCCACGGGTGGTCCGGGCCGAGCACCCGGGTCATGCCCTCCACGGCGGCGGCGTTGAGTTCGTCGGCCTCCCGGATCCGGCCGAGCCCGCGCAGGTCCAGCGCCAGGTTGGCCCGGCAGGAGAGGGCGAGCGGGTGGTCGGGGCCGCAGGTGCGGACGAACTTCGGCAGGTTCTCCTCGTCGATGGCGCGGGCCGCGTCGAAGTCCAGCTTCGCGTAGTGGTTGTTCGCCAGCCCCAGGACGGCGGTCAGCGTGAAGGAGTGCATCTCGCCGAGGGTCTCCCGGAAGGTGCCGGTGGACTCCAGGTCCAGGGCCTCGGCCTCCTCGACCTCGCCGAGGGCGCGCAGCGTCGCCGCCAGGTTGGTCATCGTGATGAGGGTGAACGCGTGCTGCGGGCCCAGGGTCGCCCGGTAGCGCTCCAGCGTCTGCAGGCCCAGCTCGCGGGACGCGGTGAAGTCCCCGCGCAGCCGCCGGTCGACGGTGGCGTTCACGGCGCAGGCGAGGGTGTCCGGGTACTGGGCACCGTAGCGGAGGGTGAACCGCGCCAGGGTCTCCTCGGTGAGGTCGGAGGCTTCCTGCAGGGCCGCGTCCCGGCGCCGGCACACCGCCAGGTTGCGGGCGGCGCGGATGGTGGCCGCGTTGTCCTCGCCGAAGACCGTGCGGTAGATCCGGTACGTCTCCTCCTGCATGACCCGGGCGGCCGGGTAGTCGCCGCTCTCGCGGATGTCGATCGCCAGGCCGTTCATCGTGTTCAGCGTCAGGCCGTTGGTGGTGCCGTACAGGATGTCCCACTGCCGGGCGGTCTCCTCGTCCAGCTCGCGGGCCTGCGCGAACTGACCGCACGCCCGCAGGGTCACGCCGTAGCTGTGGGCGGCCAGCAGGGTGGCGGGCTCCTCCGGGCCGATCAGGTCACGGGCCCGGCTGTCGGCCTCCTCGTCCAGCGCGCGGGCGGCGTAGAAGTCCCCCTTGTAGCGCAGGGCGCCGGCCATCTGCGTCATGGAGTCGATCAGGTCCTCCTCGGGAATCGAATCCCGCCGCGAGATCTCCAGCACCTTCTGGAACAGGTCCAGGGCCTGTGCGACGCCGCCGGTCTGGAGCAGCAGGAACCCCAGGAGCTTGCCCATCACCAGGACCTGCGGGTCCTCCTCGCCGGACCGGGCCGTCCACGTCTGCCATGCCTCCTGGGCCACTTCGACACCGGTTTCGTGCGCGCCCCAGTAGTAGAGGTAGAGCACCATGGACTTGATCAGTTCACGGCCCCACGGGTCGGAGGTGCGGACCGCGCCGCTCGCCATCACGTGCGGGAGCAGCGCCTGGTACGCGGGCCACTGGTCGGGTGCGTTGGGGGCCCCCGGCGTGGCGGTGGCCAGCAGCAGGTGTGCCGCGCGCCGCAGGTCCTCCGTCCGGCCCTCGTCGAGCCCGGCGGCGAGCACCGCCTGCATCAGGCGGTGGATGTGCAGGGTGCCGTTCTTGTGGTCCAGCTTGATCAGCGACAGCTTGCTGAGGTCGCGGGTGGCGCGTGCCAGCAGTACCGGGTCGCGCAGCACCGGGTCCAGCTCCGGGGTGATGTCGACGTTGCGGGTGCCGCGCAGGATGCTCAGGGGGATCGGCTCGGGCGCCATGCAGGCGCAGATCTCCAGGAGCTGGCGGGCGGCCGGGTTGCTGTTGGCCAACTGGTCCAGGGAGATGTTCCACGCGGCGGCGACCGAGACCGGGTAGTCCGGCGACGGGTCGAGCTCCAGGATGCCGGGCCGGCGCTGTTCCAGCAGGTCCAGGTACTGGCCGACCGGCATGCCGGTGGCGGCGTGCCAGGCGCCGGCCTGCTCGATCGCGAGCGGCAGGTCGCCCAGCGCCTCGGCGAGGCGGTTGGCGTCCGCGTGGCTGAGGTCGCGGGCCCGGCGCTGGAGCAGGGCGATGCTCTCCTCGCGCTCGAAGACGTTGACGGTCAGCGGCGAGGCGACCCGCTCCCAGTCGCGGTTGCGGGAAGTCACGATGATCTTGCCGGGGCCGCCGGTGGGGAAGTAGCCGCGGACGGTCTCGATGTCCTCGGCGTTGTCGAAGACCAGCAGCCAGTTGTCGTGCGGCCGTCCGGTGCGCAGCGCCTCCCGGACGGCGGGCACCGCGGTGTTGGCCTGCGGGCCGACCTCCAGGTTCAGGGCGCGGGCGAGGTCGACGAGGGCGCCGAGGATGAGGTTCTCCCGCTCCGCGGGGATCCACCAGATGACGTTGTACTCGTGGCTGTGCCGGTAGATGTACTCGATGGCCAGCTGTGACTTGCCGACCCCGCCCATGCCGTGGAGGGCGTGCGGGAGCACCGCGGCAGTCTCGTCCGACCGCAGCTGTTCCTCGACGGCCGCCAGGAGGCCCTCCCGGCCGGTGAAGTTGGGGTTCTTCGGCGGGACGTTCCCCATGACCCTCGGCTGGCCGGAGCGGACGAAGAGGGTTTGGGACTTGGTGTCCATGATCGGTTCAGCCTTCCGGACTGCGGGGTCTGAGGGGTCGGTGGTGGTCGGCACACGTTCTCCAGGGGATGCGTCGTCGTTCGCGGGGACGGGGATCTCCTGCGGAGGTATGCCCTCTCGTGGAATGTCGGGTGCGCCGGGAGGGCCGGAGCCACCCGCCGCGGTGACGGCGAAGTCCGTACCGACGCCGCCGGCCGCGGTCGTACCGACGCCACCGGGCGCGCCCGGCCCGGCTCCGACGGCGGCCAGGACCCGGTCGGCGCGCCGCGCGTACGGGCCCGCCAGGGCCTTGAGCACGGCCAGTTCGACGCGCAGCCAGGGCCGGTCGGCGGCCGTCGCCTCCGGCAGGGCGGCGTGCTCGGGATCCTGGAGCGCGGCCCGCAGCCGTACGCCGCGCCCGCGGGCGCTCGGCAGTTCGGCGAACAGGCTCACGGTCCGGGCGAGCTGGCTGCGGGTACCGGTCGCGAGCAGCGCCTCCCGGACGCCCTCGGCGAAGTCGGGGCGGCCGTCGGAGCCCGGGCCTTCCCAGTCGATCAGCCCGCCCATCAGCAGCTCGGCCACGTGCCCGGGTCCGGCCTCCGGCACCGCCCGGTCGCGCAGCTCCTCGATCAGCTCGAACTCGAAGGGCAGCGCGGCCAGATGGGTGGCCAGCCGGCGCGCGGTCGGCGTGGCCAGCGAGAAGAACCGGCGGACCGCGGCCTCGGCGGCCTCCGCGGAGCCCGGCCCGTCCGTCCGCGGCGGCCGCAGCCCCGGCGTCGGCCGGCCCTCGGCCAGCGTCCCGGCGAGCAGGAAGGGCAGCGTCCGGCGCACGCCGAGCTCTCCGGCCACCAGCTCGGCCCAGGCCGTGAACGACTCCGGTTTCACGCTCAGCACGGGTACGGGCACGACCGGCTTGCCCTCCGCCCCCCGGGGCGGCTCCCCGGCCGGGTCCTCGTACGCGGGGCCGCGGCCGATCCGGGTGTTGGGCGCGCCGAAGCCGCCCGCCTCCAGTTCCGCGCGGTACGGCGCGGCGGAGGAGCGGTGCCACAGATAGGTGGGCAGCAGGTGCACCAGCGCCGTGGGCCCGCTGCGCGCCAGCCGCATCAGCAGGTCGTCCGCGGCCGGTCCGGCCCAGCCGTGCGCCAGACCGTCGGTGACCAGCAGGTGCACCCGGGAGCCGCGCGCGTCGATGACCTCCGCCGGATCTCCGGTCCCCTCTCCGGGCCAGCGCAGCCGGGCCCGGCCGCTCGGGGGTAACTCCAGCCGGACCGTTCGTACGTCCCGGAACGCCCCGCTGCGGGCGGCCTCCACGGCGATCGCGGCGATCCGCTGCCGCCAGATCCGCATGGTCGGTGCCGCGTCGACGAGCAGCACGAGGTCGAACGCCTTCTCGGTGGCCGGCCGCAGGTACGGCACCCAGAGGTTGTCGGAGATGCCGTACCGGGCGGTGCGTTCCTCGTCCAGCTCCTTGCGGTGGGGGGCGGGCAGGCTGCGGCTGAGCAGGTGCAGCGCCTTCGCCAGGCGCAGCGGCACCGGTCTGCGGGCCCGCCGGGCGCCGAGGACGGCGGGCACGACGCGGCCGGCCTCGGCCTCCGATCCCGTCCCGGTCTCCGGGGTGGCCGCCGGGGCGTCCTCGCCCGAACGGCCGGACGGGGACGCGGGCGTGACGAGGGATCCGGCGGTGTCGTCCGTGCCCGACACCGGTTCGGCCTGAGACGGGCCGCCGGACATGCTCGGGGGCGGGGTCGCGTCACCGGCCTGCCCCGGGTCGCGTTCCGCCGCCTGCTCCGGGTCGTCTTCCGGGCCGTCCTCCGTGGGAGGGCGCTGCTCCTCGGGTACGGGTACGGGCACGGGTTCCGGAGTCGGGGCCGCGGCCCGACGGGCCGCCGCCAGCCAGACCGCGTCGGCGATCTCCCGCCAGGTCGTACCGTCGCCGGAGGAACCGTCCGTCCCGGTACGGGCGTCGGGTGCGCGCTCCCTGGGAGTGCCGTCCATCAGCGGCCTTTCGCGAGGTCGCGCAACAGCAGTTCAATGAGCTTACGCCCGTCGGAGTCCGCCTGGAAACCACCCGCTGTGGTCAAATGGACGGCATTGAGCAACTGGTCGACCGACTGCGTACCGCCGGTACGCACCCGCCGCTCGAAGTCGTCGATCAGGGCGTCCACCGCTTCGGGCCTGCTCCGGAGGTGGCTCACCACGATCGAGACGAGCTGCTCCCGGCTGGGCGGTCGCATCTCCAGCGGCAGACAGCGGCGCCGGAAGGCGGCCGGAAACTCCCGTTCGCCGTTGCTGGTGATCACCACGAGCGGGAACTCCCGGCACTCGACCCGGCCTCCGACGATCTCGGCCCGGCCGTCGGGGTCGTCCGTGAACACGCTCACCTTCGGCAGGGCGCTGCGGACCAGCTCCGGGACCGTGTAGCTGCCGTTCTCCAGGACGTGGAGCAGATCATTGGGAAGGTCGATGTCGCTCTTGTCGAGCTCGTCGATCAGCAGGACGCGGGGGCGGGCGTAGGCGAGGAGGGCCGTGCCGACGGGGCCGAGGGTGACGAAGTCGCCCAGGTACGGAGCGGGTTCGGGCCGGGATCCGGCGCCGGACAGCCCCGGGGCCGGCGGCGTGGCGGGCGCTGCGGGTGCGGTCGCGCCGGGCTCGGGCGGGCCGGAGTGCCGCCCGTCCGTGGGCGCCTGGTCGGCGCCCGCCCGCCAGGCCGCGATGGCCTGTGCCCGGCCGATGGAGTCGTACTCGTAGAGCCCGTCGCGCAGCGTGGTTCGGCTGACGATGCTCCACTGGAGGACCCGCCCGAGGCCCAGTTCGCGGGCGACCAGATAGGCGAGGGTCGACTTGCCCACCCCGGGCGGCCCGGACACCAGCAGCGGACGGCGCAGCAGCAGCGCTGCGTTGACGGTGTCGATCTCCTCGTCCCGCAGCCCGGGCCGGGCGTCGTGCGCACCCAGACGGCGGTGCAGGGCCAGGTCGTCATCGGAGGGGGAGGGCTGGAGCGGCGCGCCCAGGAACTCCCGCCAGGGCGGGGCGGGCGGGATCGCCGGCGGGTCACCGGCCGGGGCCGCGCCGGTCGCGTGGAAGACGCGCCAGGATCCGCCCGGCGCGGCACCCGCGGCTCCGCCGGCGGCCGGGGCGGTGTCGTGCTCCGGTTTCGGCTCCTGCTCGTACTCGGTCACGCCGGTACCTCCTCGCAGTCGATGAGCCGAAACGGGTCATCGTAGAAGAACGCCACATGACGGCCGGGGAGTTGCATTCCGTTCACTTCGGTCTCGGCCTTCATGCGCAGCCGGTGGATGGTGCCGGGCAGCTGGGTCGTGGGATAGCCGACGAGCATGTCGAGCGGGGCGCCCAGCGACTGCAGTGCGGGGTCCCGCCGGTCCCAGAGCGCCACGCCGATGCCCTCGGTGATGGCCGCCTTCAGCGGTTCCAGGGCCTGCCCCTCCAGGGCCGGGGCGCCGAGCGTCACCGCCGTCAGGTGCTGGTCCGCGACCAGCTTGTTGCGCCAGATGCGCAGCCCCGTCGTCGTCGGATCGGCGCCCGTCCAGGAGTGCGGGCGGGCGGCGCTGGCCGCCCGCAGGGTCTGCCAGCGCAGCCGCCAGCGGCGCAGCTGGGCGGGGTCGCGGGTACGCATCCGCTCCAGGCTGCGCAGGTGGACGTAGTAGCGCAGCCCCAGGGGGACCGGCTCGTCCTCGCCCGCCTCGCGCAGCCCCAGGCCGGCCACGTCGTGGTTGAGCATGCTGTACGGCAGGACGAACTCGATGTGGACCGGGCTCGGGTCCTCGCCGGCAGTGTCCGCGTCGGCCCAGTACGCCTCGCCGCGCCGGACGGCCCGCTCCACCACGGTGCCCAGGGTCGGCGGGGTGGCCCGTTCCAGGGCGCCCGAGACCGGGGCCCAGTGGCCGGCGGTGCGGTTGACCCAGTGCCGCACGTAGATGTCGGGCGAACCGTCCAGGGCGGGATCCACCATGACGATCAGACAGCGGGGAACGTCCCCGCCGGACGGGCCCGCGGCGCCCGGCCGGCCCGGGGCCCCCGGCCCCTCGCGCCGCCGGTGCAGCGCCGCCTCCGTCCCCGCTCCCGCGCCGGACGCCCAGGCCTCGCACCACTCCCGCAGCCGGCGCCGCCGTTCGCTGTCCTGCGGCATCAGCTCGGCGACGCACTCCAGCAGGACGACAGCGGGCGGCAGTCCGCCGGCCTGGGCGTTGAGGTCGAGCAGCTGGTCGAAGAGCCGGCCGGGCGTGTTCCCGCCGGCGGCCCCGCCGGGCAGGTCCAGCTGCAGCTCCCGCCTCAGCCGGTCCAGCAACTCGCCCGCGTCGACGCCCGTGTGCCCGGCGAGCAGCGCCCGGGCGGCCTTGAGGTCCCGGTCCTCGAACACGCCGAGCAGGGGCAGGGCCGAGGAGGACTCGGGCTCCCAGGCCCGTAGCACCCGCTCCCGTACGCGCCCGGCGACGTCACTGCCCTCGTGCAGTTCGACGGCGTAGAGGAGTGCGTCCACGCCCGTCTCCACGTCCTGCTGGTCCCGTAACACCGCCTGCACGAGGGCGACCGTATCGTTCCGGGCGTTCGTTCCGGGCAGATCCACGGCCCTTTCGAGGTACCCGCCGACACTCTGCCCGAACAACAACCGCTCGCGGGGGTCCCGGACGCAGTCCAGCGCACTCAGCTCGTCCACGAGCGCCATCCGCAAGCGCGCCTTCTCCCCAATGCCCAGCCGCACCGCCACGATCCCCACCCCCGACCATCCCCCAGAAGTCGGCACGAGCCCCCTCGCTGGTCCGCGAAATTATCACGGGGCTTTCTTTGCCACCATAAGAACTGATCAATCCCCCGGGAACGTCCGGCAAAAACCCACGGCTTGGCCGAACAGGCCCTTTCCAACCCGCCGAGGGGACGGTTCCGGTGGCCCGTCCCGGTCAGCCGGTGGTCGAGGGTGCCTTCAACTGCTTTGCGGGGGCGATCCATTGCAGGAAGGAGGTCATCGGTCCGGTTGCGTGCTCAATGCCCTTCGTCACGGCGTTGACGTTGTCCTCGGTCGGCTGCTGCACCGCCGTTCGGCAGGCGGTGGCGGCCTCGCCGTACCCGGCGAGCGCCTTGGACCAGTACGCCTGTCCGACGTCAAGGGGCACGGGGAAGAACGCGTCGGCGTCGTGGGAGGCGGAAATGATCTTTAGGCACGCCGGGGCCACCTTCGCGGCGAAGACCGCCTGAGTCTCGTCGGCAGAATAGGCCACGATGGCGTTGTGGTAGTCCTGTTGGGCCTCGATCAGTGCCGTGAAGCGCGCCTGGCCCCCGGAGTTGACCCAGGCGAGGATCTGGTTGAGCCGGATCCGCGCCGACTCCGGTTCGCTGCCCGGAGGGCTCTTCGCGTCGCCTGCCGGCTTCGTGACGGACGTGGAGGCGGAGTTCGGCGTCGTGCCGGCCATCACCGTGGCCGCCACCATCAGACAGACGGCCGAGCCCGCGATCGTCTGCACGGCCAGTCGGCGGACCGGTCGCGGTTTCGTCGGTTCACCGCGGTCGGCCAGGGCGTGCTGAGCCTCGTCCGCCCGCCGACCGAACAGGGAACGGACCCCGAGGGTCAGGAGGGCGGTCACACCCGCGACGACGACAAGGGGCCCGAGTGCGAGACCCGCCATCAGCAGGATCGCCGCCGACGGGCTGATCACCACGATCGCCGCCGACAGACCGAACACGGAGGTGGCCCCGGCCGCGATCAGCGCCCTGATCAGTGAATAGCCGTCGCGGCGGGTGAGTGCGACGCCGAGGGCCACCAGGACGGTCGTCCCCGCGATGACGAGGAGGCTCGCCGAGAAGGAAGCGAGGACGCTGTGGGCCGGTGGCGGGCCGCCGTCGGCGACGGCCGCGTTCCTTCGCGCGCGGACGGCCTCCAGACCCACGAGACAGAGCGCTCCGCCGAGGAGCGCGGCCTGGAGGACGGGGCGCAGGCGGGGCAGGGCTGAGCCCGGGCCTTGGTGCAGGGCGGCCGTGCGGGGCAGCGCCTGCTCGTGACGGTCCGGAGCATCGACGGCCTGGGTTGGGCGTGCGGCCCACGCGAGCAGGGGCACGAGCCACAGGAGCGACGGCGCCCACCAGAAGCCGGTGAAGGCCATGTTGGAGAAGAGCTGCATCTCGACGACGAAGAATTTGACGAGGACGCCTGGATGGGTGGCCAGGCCTGGGATGTTGAGGGCGGCCACGGAATCCGCGATGGAGAAGGGCAAGCCGTTGGCCAGGAATCCACCTCCCGAGTACCACCAGGAGAAGACGTAGGCGAGGGTGAGCCAAGGCGCGATCAGCCCGCCGAGCACAACCGGCGTCAACGGTCGCCTTCCGTGGAAGGTCGTGATGCGCAGCCGGGCGAACTGGGCGATCCACACCATCAGGAACAGCGGCACGAGGACCAGGACGAGAAAGATCTCGGGCCGCGTCGGGATCCACCTGTTGCCCGTGACCTGGTAATCGGTCAGCTCGGCGACGGCCAAGCCGGCACCGCACGACAGGCCTGCCTTCCATCCCGAGGGGACGTCATGGCCCTTGACCAGGGCGTAGACGACGGCGCGCCACACCGCCAGCCCGCAGATGGCCGTGATGAAGCCTGCGGCGGTCAGGGGAAGGAGCACGTCCACGACCTTGGCGACCGAGTGCGGGAGCCGGAAGGTGCCGGTGGAGAAGGCGACCGCGATGACGGCTCCCGCTGCCGACGCGGTGAACATGGACAACGGGTCGAGCTGGAAGAGCACGGACGGATCCTTGAGTGACAGGGTCCGCACGGTCCACGTCGGATGGGTGCTCCACAGTTCACCGAACGCGGTGCGGGCCCGGGCCATCCAGCCCGGCGGCGCCTGGGGGCCGTCTTCGGATGCGAGCCATGCCGCGCGGTCAGCTCCCCAGCGCGCGGCGGCCAGGTCCGCGTAGACCTCCCGGGAGCGCAGGACGCTCCTCTGGACCAGGTACACCAGCAGGGCGATGAGGATCTCCTGGATCAGGACCTGGCGCAGGAGGGCTTGATCGCCCCACGGGACGTCAATGGTGGCGATCCTGTAGATGTCCGAGGCCGCCTCGGGTAACAGGATCGCCACCACGAAGGTCCGCCACACGGCACTGGTGGCGAAGATGACGGGGACGTCCCTGTTGCGGATGTGGGCCAGCTCGTGCAGGAGCACCGCCCGGAAGCGCCGAGGATCGGCGGCCGCCACGGCGACGAGCCCACTGTGCAGGCAGACCGTCGCACTCTTCCCCGTCCCGAAGACGTGCGCTCCGGTCGAGGCCACGGCCATCGGGTCGACCACGAACCGCGGCGGCCGAGTGGTCAGTCCCGCCTGCCGCAGCAGCACGTCCAGCCGAGCCCGTATCGACCCGTCGTGGTCCACTTCGTCGAGGGTGACGACCTTGGACGTGCGCCCCTTCCACGCTGGGAGGCCGAAATACAGCCCCGCCGCCGTGGTGATCAGGAAGACGGTGAGGGCCGGCGCGACCCACGGGTTCGGCTTGCTGGCCGCGAGACAGCGCTGCATGGACTCCATGGCGATCGTGCTCTTGATGTGGAGCAGCGTCTGATGCGTTCCCGCGGAAGGATCCAGACCCGAGGCGAGGAAGCACCGTACCCGGGCGTCGGCGGCGTGGCGGGCGGCGGAAGAGAAGGTCTCGAACAGGTTGTCGACCATCGAGTAGCCGGCGGCAACGACGAGGACGATGAGCAACACGAGTCGCCACGTGGTGCCCGCCCCCATGATGCGCTCGTCCACTGCCGGGGCGTCGTCCGGCGAGGTCGCGCTCTCGGCCGCCCCCGGGGTCACCGGCGGCTGCCCGTCGCCGGGTTCACGGTCGTCTGCCGCTTCCGACGGAGAAGGGCTCCCGCGGCGCGGTTCGCCGGCAGGCGGTGGGCGTTGTTGCCTCCGCCGTTCGACCCGGGTGCGAAGCGCGCGGCCGCGGCGCGGCCGGCCGCCCGCTCGCGGACGCTGCTCCCGTCAGGCGTGAGCGTTGCAGAACCCATCCCGTCCCCCGATGATCTGTCGTCATACCGCGGCTCTGAGTGCGTGCGCATGCCAAATTTGACACGGAATCAGGAGGTCCGGCACCTGAACCGAGCCTTCGGTTCCCTGGCAGGCGGTCGCAGTACGCACGCGCCGGCGACCGCGGCCCTGTTGTCCCTGGCGGCTCGGCGCAGGGTGCGCCGGCCGACGCGGGACCCGAGGCGATCGCAGCGCCGTCACGCGTTCAGGCCGGCGCGTTCCGTGACGGCCGATCCCAAGCGGCAGGCCATCAGCCTGCGGCGGCGGAAGGAACCGCGCCCACCTGCGCGGACGCGGTATCAAGATGACGAGGTCGGGCAACGCAGCCGGCCGGAGCCAGTGGCTGGTGGTGGACCCACGTGGCGCGGCTCGCTCCTGCTGCAGTCTCAGATGCGGCCCGCCGTGCAGGCCTCGGCTCAGGAGAGCCAGTAGGTCGGCGACTGGACGTTGCCGTGCCAGGTTCCGCTTGCGTCGATCCAGCTCATCGAGACGTTGTAGTAGTTGCCCGGCTGAACGCCTCCGGACCAGGGTGACCAGGAGCAGGAAGTGGTGCAGCCCCCCACGTGTGAGGAGAACTGCGGAATCGCTTGGCCGTTGACGACCTTGTTCATGGTGAAGACGACGTCCGCACCACCGGGGGTCCGCGAGGCACCGCCTACCATGTCCACCTCGCGGGCGGACTGGTTGCCGGTGATGCAGATACCGGGCTTCAAGTCGACTCCGGCGACATTGACCGCCTGCCGGTACTGGCAGGTGGTCGTGGCGGCATGGGCGGTTCCTGCGGTGATCGCGGTGCTGCCCGCGAAGGCCATGGCAGCCGTGGTAACGGCGATGACGCGCCGGGCAGCTTTGTGGAGCTCGAGCATGTGTGCTGTCTCCTCGCTGTGAGGGCTCTCTTCGTGAGGGCCTCTGAGAGGCTTCCTGAGCGCGCCGGTGTCGAACAAGGACGGATCAGGCCGAATGGCGGGCACGGCCATGCCGTACGCACCAGTGCCCGACGAACTCCCGATCGTCGCCGTTCAGCGCACTCCCGACCAGGACGCCCGCCGCCTCGCCCTCGTGCGAGCGATCGCGCAGAGCCCGTTCCAAGGCCTCGGCTGACGAGTGGCCGTGGCGGGCACCCTGGTGAGATCATGCGCCGGTGAACTCAGGACTCCCCGCCGGATGGACGATTGAACACGTGCGCGCCCTCTCCGGAGACGAAAGCGCCGCCCCGCTCTCGTGCGATCGGTTCGTGGTCGTCGAGGTGGCCGGTCAGGGTGACTACGAGACGCTCCGGCCCGATGTGGTTCTTGCCTTCCACGAGTTGTGCCTCGTGAGGGACGACGGTGAGTGGTTCATGGGGGAGCTCGATGACGACGGGTCGGTGATCTGCTGGGGCTCCTACGGATCCGACCTGGCCGGAGCCATCCGCAGTCTCTGAATCTCGCTGTCGGGGGCTGCCGGGTGTGTGAGGGCCGGCCTCGGGCTGTGGTCGCGGCCCGGTGAGAGGGACGGGCGGGCGGTTACGGTCCGTCCGGGACGCCGAGCGGCGCGGTGAACCGCGACTGCCAGCCTTCCTCCGTCAGCACCACCAGCTCGACCGCCGCCGCACGGGTGTGCAGCGGCAGCAGGCTGCCGAGCGCATCGCGGACACGGGCGGCGGCCGCGTTCTCTGCACCCATGGCGACCGTGACGTGGGAGGCGGGCCGCGCCCCGAAGCGGCCCCCGTACGGTCGCAACCCGGGCCAGCGGGCGTGGAACGCATCGGCGATCGGCTGGAGTCCCGGAACGCTGACGGCGACGAAGCCGGGCGCCGTCACGACCTCCTCCAAGACGAGATCAGCTGCCGGAAAACCGGCCGCCAGGGAACGCACGCCCGTTTCGTCCTCACCCGTCAGCGCCGATTGCGGCACGAACGGGTAGAGGAGCGAGACGTGCGCCGGCAATCCAGGACGCACCAGGGCCGGGTCGATGCGCCACGCCGCATCGAGGAGCGGGGCGGCATCGGGCAAGACGATGACGACGGCGGTGGTTCCGGGCTCTGGCACACGGTCATCATCGCAGGCCGGTTCTCCGCTGCGCCCATCGCACTCCGAGGTGGGTCAGGACGGCTCGTCGGGCGGGCCCGTCAGTCCCCGGGTGCGGTGGCGGCGGGGGACGCGTCGCGGAGGGTGAGGGGTGCGACGGCCAGGAAATCCCGGACGGCGCCAGACCGGCCGTCCTCCGGTACCGCCAGGCAGGTCTCGACCGGCGCGAAGTCGGTGACCGGCAGGTACACGAGGTCGGCGCGGGAGTACGAGCCCGCGACGCCGACCGGTACGAGCGCGATGCCCTGCCCGGAGGCGATGAGCTCGAACTTCTCCTCCAGGGAGGACGTCCGTCGCTTCCGGGCGTCGAGGACCGGCTCGCCGTCGAGGTCGGCCGTGGTGAGGGAACGGCGGCCCGCCAGCCGGTGCGTCACGGGCAGGCACGCGACCTTCGTCTCGCAGCCGATCGGCACGGTGAGCAGCCCCGTGTCGTCGAACGGACGTCGCAGGTACCCCACGTGCGCGCGGCCGTCGCGCAGCGGGGCGTCCTGCTCCCACCAGCGCAGCGGCAGCACGTCGACACCAACCTCGGGGCAGCGGGCCGTGAACGCCCGGATCGCGTGCGACACGTGCAGGCCGGGAGAGAACGCGACGACCAGCCGCCGCTCGCCCCGCGCGGCTTCCTGGACGCGCCGCAGGGAAGTACTGACCACGGTGCTGATCCGGCGGGCCTCCTCGTACAACTGTGTTCCGGCGGAAGTGAGTTCCACGCTGCGCGTGGTCCGGGTGAAGAGCGCGAACCCCAACTCCCGCTCAAAAGCGCGGATCTGTCGGCTCAGGACCGGCTGCGCAATGAACAGCTCCCGGGCCGCCCGTCCGAACTGCCGGTGCTCGGCCACGGCGACGAAGTAGCGGAGCTTGCGCAGGTCCAAGTCCAGGGCGACGTCAACGTCCGGTTCGGGGTCCGTACGATCCATACACGTACGGTATCAATGGGCTGCGAAGGGTATTGGACGGCCGGCCCCGCCCGCTCGGAGACTTGCGCCATGACCAACACCCCCAAGACCGCCCTGATCATCGGCGCCTCCCGCACCCTGGGCCTCGGCATCGCCGCCGAGTACCTCAGCCGGGGCTGGCACGTCATCGGCACCGTCCGAGGCAGCCGGCGCACCGGCCTCCACGACCTGGCGGAGGGGTCCGACGGACGCCTCACCGTCGAGACGCTGGAGATGACCGACCCCGGACAGCTCGCCGCCCTGTGCGACCGGCTGGCCGGCCGCACCGTGGACCTGCTCTTCGTCAACGCCGCCATCACCCGCGGCGACCTGCCGATCGGCGAGGTGCCGACGGCCATGTTCACCGAGGTCATGGTCACCAATGCGCTCAGCCCGATGCGCGTCGTGGAGACCCTCGGCCCGCTGGTCACCCCGGACGGGACCATCGGCATCATGTCCTCCGACCAGGGCAGCGTCTCCCTGAACACCGAGGGCGGCCAAGACCTGTACCGGGCGTCCAAGGCCGCGCTCAATCAGCTGATGCGGTGCTACGCCGTCCGCCGGGCCGGGGCGGGCGACGTACGCACGCTGCTGCTGATGGACCCGGGTTGGGTCCGTACCGAACTCGGCGGACCCGAGGCGGAACTCGGCGTGGAGGAAAGCGTCCCCGGAGTGGTGGAGACGATGGAGAGCCGGCGCGGCAAGGGCGGTCTGGAGTTCCTGGACCACCGCGGCGAGGCCGTGGCCTGGTAGCCGGTACGGGATACGGTCGGGCAGCCGACGGGCGACTGCTACGGGCCGACCAGCAGTGCGGCCAGTTCGCCTTGGCTGCTCGACTGGTGCAGATCACTGACCTGGCCGTCACCGACCTCGACCACCCGCCACACCCCGTCCGAGCGCAGGGCGACGTCGGTCGTGATGAACCGGCATCCCAGACGCCGCACCGCGGGCTCGATGCGATCAAGGTCGGGCACGGGCGCGCGCTCAAACGGGCTGTCCGGATGGGGAGTCAGCAGCCGGGGTTCTCCGTCCAGCCACCAGACGCGCACTTCAGCCGCGACGGACTCAGGTCGCGAGAACGCCTCGAAGGCGCGGAGGACGATCCCACCCGTCAGGAACTCCTCCTGCAGCTCGACGAAGCGCCGAACGACCCGTGTCAGCTGCGCGGCGTCGGCGAGATCCGGAACGAAACACGCCTGTTCCCACTCGTGCTTGCGGGATTTGACGTAGTCCTTCACGATTCCCGCCCCGGGCAGCAGGGGCTCGGCGAGAGCAGCCAGTTCGACGGAAGCAGGCATCTCATCGGGCTCGGTGGGGCGCCATGCGCTCGCGGGCGTGATGTCGGCGAACGTCGCGTACCAGCCCGGAAGTTCGTGAGCGGTGCGGTAGTGCTCCGGCGTGACGATCAGCTCGGCGCCACGTCCACTCAGGGCTTCGGCCAGCGCTGCGTACCGATCGCCGGGAATCATCCAGCCCCGGTACCAGACGCTCCCCAGTCCGGCCGGAACGTGTGCAACGGCCTGTCGTGCGTCGCCCCGCAGCAAGGCGTCGTGGTCGATCAGCCCTACTGTCCCGCCACAGGCGCGGACCTCCCGGGCTTCCGGCGCGAAGTGTGCGTCCACGCGTCGAGGGTCCAAGGCGTCACGGCAGTACAGGACAGGTGTCGGCATGACCGACACGCTACGGAACCACCGGCTCCCGGGCCAATGGTTTCCCCTCCCGTGGACGCCTACGTCTTCAGCCCCGCCCGGGCCCCCAACTCCATTTGAACCAGACGGCCTTACGATCACGACCATGACTTCCGCACTGATCCTCGTCGACCTGATGCCGCGCATCATCGCCCTTCCGCTCGGGCCCCACTCCGGGGACGAGGTGCTTGCCCGCTGCCGTGCACTGGCCCGCTCGTTCCGGGACGGCGGCCGGCCGGTGGTGCTGGTGCGGGTCGAGCGCCCGAACGTCGCCGAGCAGCCGCCGGGCAGCGAGCTCGTCGACGGCCTGGAACAGGACGGCGACATCGTGGTGGTCAAGCGCACCATCGGGGCGTTCTACGGCACCGACCTCGACGAACAGTTGCGCAAGCTCGGTGTGGACACCGTCGTGCTCGCCGGTCTGGTCACCACGATGGGGGTCGAATCCACCGCCCGGGCCGCGGCCGACCACGGCTACGAGGTGGAGTTCGTCGCGGATGCGATGTCCGGACTGGCCGCGGACGAGCACGAGTTCGCCGTGGAGCGGACCTTCCCCCGCTTCGGTGAAGTACGGAACACCGCCGACTACAGCTGACGGCCGCCGGATCAGGCGGTCGGCCGGCCGGCCCCCGCGCCCGCCGGCCGGACGAGGGATTCGGCCCGGGTGTGACGTACGAAGCGGACCCGACCCGAGACCCCGGCGTTGGCCGGCGGTCC
>NZ_JBHYVA010000099.1:8590-17725 GCF_042750055.1 Streptomyces sp. NPDC059456 | reverse complement strand
GCCCCGCGCCCCCGCCGGCGCTGACCGGCCCCGCGGGGGGGTCTACGCCCCGGGGGCGGGCCCCCGGGCGGCCCGCCCCACCCGGGGGAGGGCGTCCCCGTACGGGGTCAGCGGCCGCCGCCGGCCCCGGTCCCGGCCAGCAGGCCGGGGAGCTCGCGCATGTCGGTGAACAGGACCGTGCCGGGTCCGGCGAGCCGGCCGGCCGGGGTCAGGCCGCCCGCGTAGCCGAAGGAGCGCATGCCCGCCGCACGGGCCGCCTCGACCCCCGGGCGGCTGTCCTCGACCACCGCGCAGGCCGACGGGGCCACGCCCATCCGGGAGGCCGCGTACAGGAAGAGGTCCGGGGCGGGCTTGCCGCGCGCGACCTCCGTCGCGCTGTGGATGCGGCCGGCGAACCGCTCGTACAGGCCGGTGCGGCCCAGCGTGTGCCGCATCTTCTCGTGCGTTCCGCTGGAGGCGACGCAGGTCGGCAGGGTGATCGCGTCGAGCGCCTCGGGCAGTCCGTCGACCGGGGTGACCCCGGCGTCCACCGCCTCGGCGTGCATCCGCGCGAAGCGCTCCTCCCACTCCCGGGCGGCCTCGTCGCCGAGCCGGGCGGCGATCTGCTCCCGGTTCGAGGCGCTGGAGCGCCCGATGAACAGGTGGATCACCTCCTCCTCGGTGAGCGGCCAGCCGAGCTCCGCACCCAGGGCGACGTTCACCCGGGCCGCGATGCGCTCGGTGTCGACGAGCACCCCGTCACAGTCGAATATGACGAGTTCGATCGGTTCATTGGAAGTGATCATGGCGGGAAGGATATGCGGCCGCCAGCTCCGAGAATTTGGCATCTGATGCGTCAAGTGGGGTGAGCGCGTCCGCAAACGGGCCTAAGGTGCGCCCGTACGCATGGTCGCGAACTGCTGTACGGCTGTTTTCGGCCATCACCGCACAGTCACACCGAACTGGGGGGCTCATGCGTAGAACCCGAGGGCTGGCAGCCGCTCTCGTCCTGTCCCTGGCCGGAACCGGCGCGGGCATCGGCCTCGGCCTCGTCCCGCAGGCGGCGGCCGTCACCCCGCCCGTGGCCTTCACCGCCGACGCGCTGTCCACCTGGCAGCCCAACGGCGTCGTCTGGGCCCTCGCCGAGGCGGGCGGCACGGTGTTCGCCGGCGGCACCTTCTCCGCCGTACGGCCTCCCGACGGCGCCGGCGGCACCGAGCAGCCGGCCGTCAACTTCGCCGCGTTCGACGCCGCGACCGGCGCCCCGACCTCCTGCCGGCTCTCCTTCACGGTCGGCTCCGGCACCGCCACCGTCCGCGCCCTGACCCTCTCAACGGACAAGAAGACCCTGTACGCGGGCGGCTACTTCGGGGCCGTCAACGGCACCGCGGTCTCCAGCCTCGCCGCCATCGACGTGGCGACCTGCACCGTCAAGACCTCCTTCCGGCCGGCGTTCGCGGCCACCGTGCGCGCCCTCGCCGTCACGGACGACACGGTCTACGCGGGCGGCGACTTCCTGACCGTCGCCGGCCAGCAGCGCGAGCGGTTCGCCGCCGTCGACGCGGCCGACGGCGCACTGCGGCCCTTCCGGGCCGACGCCGACGAGCCGGGCCGCGCCGTCGAGGTCACCCCCGACGGCGCCCACGTCCTCCTCGGCGGCGACTTCTTCACCGTCAACGGCACGGACACGCACGCGCTCGCCGTCGTCGACCCCACCAGCGGCGCGCTCACCAAGGCCTACCCCGGCTTCATCGAGACCAACTCCGTCGTCAAGGACATCGCGACCGACGCGACCGGGTTCTACACCGGCAACGAGGGCACCGGCGGCGGAGTCTTCGACGGCCGGATCGCGCTCGACCTCGGCGATTTCAGCCAGCGCTGGCGCGACACCTGCCTCGGCGCCACGCAGGCCGTGCTCCCGTACCAGAACGTGCTGTACAGCGCCTCGCACGCGCACGACTGCTCCAGCGTGGGCGAGTACCCGGACGGGCAGCGCCACCACCTGCTCGCGCAGCCGACCACCGGCGTCGGCAAGCTGGGCTGGGCCCCCGACACCAACGACGGCATCGGCGAGGGCATCGGCCCGCGGGTGATGGCGGTCGGCTCCAAGGGCGGCGTCCAGTACCTCTGGGTGGGCGGCGAGTTCACCACCGTCAACGGCTCGGCCCAGCAGAGCCTGACCCGGTTCGCGTCCACCGGGGACACCGGCGCGCCCACCGTCCCCGTCGCGACCGCGGCGAGCTTCAGGCCCGGCGAGGTGCAGGTGCGCTGGCGCACCAGCCTCGACCTGGACGACAGCGCCCTGACCTACCGCGTCTACCGGGGCGGCGCGGCCACCCCGATCGCCACGGTCACCGCGGACTCGCTGTTCTTCAAGCGCCCGCAGGCCTCCTGGACCGACACCACCGTCACCGCGGGGCAGACGTACACGTACCGGGTGACGGCCTCCGACGCGGCCGGCAACACCAGCGCCCTGTCGGCGACCGCGAGCGTGACGGTCCCGACCTCGGTCGACGCCTACCCGAACCAGGTCCGCGCGGACGGCGCCCAGCTGTTCTGGCGGTACGACGAGTCGGCCCTGCCGAACGTCGCCGACTCCTCCGGCAGCGGCAACCAGAACGGCGTGCACCTGAACGCCCCGGCCCTGCGCCAGACGCCCGGCGCGGTGACCGGCGCGAGCACGGCGATCGGCTTCAACGGCACCGACACCCGGGTCTACGGCGACCTGCGCCAGAGCATCGGCAGCAGCTACTCGATCGAGACCTGGTTCAAGACGAACACCACCCGGGGCGGCAAGCTCTTCGGCTTCGGCAACAACCAGGTGCGCGGCAGCAACCAGTACGACAAGCACATCTACATGACCAATGACGGGCGGCTCGTCTACGGCGTGTACACCGGAGCCACCCGCACCATCACCACCGCCGCCGCGTACAACGACAACCAGTGGCACCACGTCGTCGCCACCCAGGGGCCGGGCGGCATGGTCCTCTACGTCGACGGCGCCCAGAAGGGCACCCTCGCCGTCACCACCCACGAGAACTACGCCGGGTACTGGCACGCGGGCGGCGACAGCCTCGGCGGCTGGCCCGACCGCCCCACCAGCGAGTTCTGGGCGGGCCAACTCGACGAGACCGCCGTCTACCCGACGGTCCTGAGCGCCGCGCAGGTGCAGAACCACCACGCCCTGGCCTCCGCCCCCGTCGACTCCGTCGTGCAGGTGCAGGCCGCCGAGGACACGTACGCCAACGCCGGCGCACCGGACGGCAACTACGGGACCTCGTCCTCGCTCGCCGTCCGCGGCAGCTCGCCGTACACGAGCTACCTGCGGTTCAACCTGCCCGCCGCGCCCGCGGGCACCGTGTTGAAGTCGGCCGCCCTCAGCGTGAAGACCAGCACGATGAGCGGAGCCGGTACGGCGGACACGGTCTCGGTGGTCCCGGTCACCGGCAGCTGGACCGAGGCCGGCACCACCTACAACAACCGCCCCGCCACCGGAACCCCGGCCCTCGGCAGCTTCGCGGGCGTACCGGACGGCTCGGCGGTGCACACCACCGGGCTGAACACCACCGCCCTCGCGGGCGCGCTCGGCACCGGCTACAGCCTCGCGCTGACCAGCCCCGGCACCGACGCGCTGTGGCTGTGGTCCTCCGAAGCCCCGGCGAACGAGGGCACGCCGCAGCTGACGCTGACCTTCGGCGCCCCGTAGACCGGGCCGCAGGACGCACGGCACATGACAGGGGGCGCGGGGCCGGGGGGCCCGCGCCCCTCCCGTACGGCCCCGCTACCCGAGCGTGTAGCCGAACTCGTACGCGACGGACGTGTCGCCCTGCCGGTACGTGAACGAGCCGGAGCCCGCCAGCCCGGTCAGCTCGCCCGTCGCCGAGCCGGGCACCACCTCGAAGGTGCACCGGGTGCCGGAGCCGTCGAAACTGCCGCGCTGCTCCAGGACGAAGGCTCCCTTGCGGCCGTCCACGGAGCCCGACAGCAGCTCCAGACCGGTGAAGGCGCCGACGCCCTCCCCGGTGTGGGTGAACGTGTACGCGGCGCTGGTCGCCGCTGCCTCGATCCCGCCCGCGAACGCGTTGACGACCGTCGAGCGGGAGAGCCGCGGCATGGCGTCGGCCGGGCCGACGGGCTGCTCCTCCCAGTCGGCGAACGTGAAACGACCAGTGGTACGGGTGGGGCCGGTGGTACGGGCGGACATGGCGGGACCTCCTGCTTCACGGCCGGCGGGCTCGATCCCCCCGGCACGGGAACAGCCTCTCCGGGGTACCTGACACCTCCTGACAGGTACCCCGGACAATGTCCGCATGCGCGCCGACCGGATCCTGTCCCTGCTCCTGCTGCTCCAGAGCCGCGGCCGGATGACCGCACCCGAACTGGCCGCCGAACTGGAGGTGTCCGTCCGCACGGTCTACCGCGACGTCGAAGCCCTCGGCGCCTGCGGAGTCCCGGTCCACGCCGACCGCGGCCCCGCCGGCGGCTACCGGCTCATGGACGGCTACCGCACCCGGCTCACCGGCCTCACCGACGCCCAGGCGGGCTCGCTCTTCCTCGCCGGTGCACCCGGCCCCGCGCAGGAGCTGGGCCTCGGCGCCGATCTGGCCGCCGCCCGGCTCAAGCTCCAGGCGGCGCTGCCCGCCGCCCTCGCCGAACGGGCCCGCCGCATCCAGGACCGCTTCCACCTGGACGCCCCCGCCTGGTTCCGCGACGCCGACCCCGTACCGCACCTCGCGCGGATCGCCCAGGCCGTCTGGGACCAGCGCATCCTGCGCACCCACTACCGCCGCTGGAACGGCGAGGAGCGGACCGGGCACCCGCTGCACCCGCTCGGCCTCGTCCTCAAGGGCGGCATCTGGTACCTGGTGGCCCGGGCCGCCGACGAGCGCGTACGCAGCTACCGGGTCTCGCGGTTCCTGGCCGTGGACATCGAGGAGGAGGGCTTCGAACGCCCCGGGGACTTCGAACTCGCCGCGTACTGGGCGCAGTCCGCGCGCCGGATGGAGGAGGCGTGCCGGCAGGAGACGGCCCGGCTCCTGCTGTCCCCGCGCGGCCGCCGGCTGCTGCCGATGCAGTTCGGTGCGGCCGGGGTACGCGCCCTCGCCGGCGCCCTCCCGGCCGTACCCGGCGACCCGGAGGGCTGGATCCGCGTCGACCTCGACGTCGAGTCCGGGGCGGTCGCGGTCACCGACCTGCTCCGGCTCGGCACCGAGGCCGAGGTGCTGGGCCCGCCGGAGCTGCGCCGGGCCCTCGCCGACACCGTCGCCGCGCTGGCCGAGCGGTACGGCTGACCCGGGCCGTCAGGGGCCGGACGGATCACCGGGGCCGGCCGCCACCAGATCGCCGTCCGGGGTGAGCCGCGCGCGGACGCCCGTACGGAACCAGCCGTCGGGGGTGAAGGAGCGGGCGTCCTCGCCGGGCGCCCGGTAGTAGCCCCGCACCGTGTACGGACCGCGGGCGAGGAGTTCACCGCTCTCCCCGCAGGGCACGGCCGCGCCGTCGGCGCCGACCAGGCGGAGCTCGTCGTCCGGCGAGAGCGGGCGGCCCAGCGTGGTCAGCACCGTCTCGTCCGGATCGGCGGGCCGGGTGAGCGTCACGAGCCCCTCGGCCCTGCCGGACACCTGCTGCAGCCGGCAGCCCAGTTCGGGGCCGATGCGTTCTGCGGTCGCGCGCGGCAGCGGAGCGCCCCCGACCTGAAGGAGCCGCAGACTGCCCGGGTCGGCCCCGACGGCGGGCAGCGCGTCGAGGGACCCGGCCGGCGCGCGGGGCGACACCAGTTCGGCGGCGGCCCGCGCCTGGTAGGCGTAGTCGTTGTGGGTGCGCGGAACGAGCCGAGGCGGCGCGCCGGCCCCCCCGCCCGAGACCAGGAGGAGCGCCACCCCGTCGGCGTGCCGGGCGATCGCCGGCGCGGGCGGGGCGTCGATGGAGCCCAGCGGGAAGTAGTGGCAGCCGGCCGGATCCGTCGTGAAACCGCCGGACGCGGACGAGGTGCCCGGGGCCTCCAGGGTGAACACCCGCCGCAGGAAGGGGCCGCCGGCCGCGATCCCGGCGGCCATCGCGGTGTGGTCGAAGCCGTCGTGGGTGGCGGGGCCGACGTAACCGCGGGCCTCGGTGACCCGTACGAGGTGGGACACCTCGGGCGCGCGGTGCGACAGCGGGCAGAGCACGGGGACCGCGCCGACCCGCAGCAGCGCGAACACGGTGACCACGAACTCGGGCACGTTGGGCAGCTGGACGACGACCCGCTGCCCGGGCCGCAGGGCGAGCAGCCGGAACCCGGCGGCCATGCGGTCCACGCGCCGGTTCAGGGCCGCGTAGGTGAGGCGGGTGGAGCCGTGGACGAGCGCGGTCCGCGGCCCGTACTCGATGGCCCGGTCGCGCAGCAGGCCGTCCAGCGTGGTGCCGCGCCAGTGCCCGGCGGCCCAGTAGCGGTCGACGAACGCCTCGGGCCAGGGCGTACAGCCTTCGAGCAGGGGTCCCCTTCGCATGGCTTGATCCAAATCCCTCGGTGCCCGGCACGCAAGGTGCCGTCCGAACCACGGGAACGGCCCTCCCTCGGCGGATCGTCCAAGGCGCACGCACGGCAGGACACCGCCTAGGGCCGGTACTCCCAGCGGACCTCGCCGTCCTCGACCTGCGGGGTCGGGGCGAACCCGCAGGCCGCGGCGACCGCCGCCGAGGCGTGGTGGTCCGGGTGGACGTGCGCGACCAGCCGGCCCACGGGCACTGCCGTCAGCCACGCCGTGACGGCCCGCGCCGCCTCGGTGGCGAACCCCCGGCCCTGCCAGGGGGTTCCGACCACCCAGGCCACTTCGGCGGTGTCCGCCGCGGGGGTGACGGTGGCCTGCACCGTCCCCACCAGCCGCCCCTCCCCGCGCAGCCGCAGCACCCAGTTGCACCACACGACCCCGGGATCGGGCGACCCGGCCTCCAGCCGGGCATAACGCTCCCGCAGGGCATCCCCCGAGAGCGGGACCCCGCCGATGAACCCGTGCAACGCGGGATCCCCCAGCACGACCGCCATCTCCCCGGCGTGCGCAACCCGCAGCGGCGACAACTCCAGCCGCCCGGTCCCGAGCTCCCCCGCACGGAGGGTGTGCATGTCCATCGGATGATTGTGCCCGGTGCGGGCGGACCGCCGCGCCGGTCAGCGCGGGGGCTCGACTTCCAGGAAGCGGCGGTGGCGGGGTCCCCGGTAGAGGAGGCAGGTCCAGCCCAGGGGTTCCAGGGCGGCCGCGCACGCCGTCAGGCCCTCCTGCTCCGTCCCTGCCGCCCCGCCGCCCGGCGGGCCGACCCAGGTCACCTCGACCAGGCCCTCCCGGGACGCCACCCGGTATCCCGTCCGGGTGCGCCGGCCCTCCGCATCGACCGCCGACGGCGTCAGGCCCGCCGCCTCCAGTACGAGGGCCACCGCCCGCGGCATCCGCCGCAGCTCCCACGGCGCGGGAACCGCCGTGCCCGCCCGGCCGTTGACCAGGCGGCGGATCTGCACCAGGCCCTCGTACGCCGTGCGGACCTCGGCCTCCCGCGCCGCACCGGCGGGCCGCTGCGGGCCGTCGCCGGTCGCGGGCTCGAAGCCCTGCCCCGGTACCGCCACGCCCACCACCCTCCCTCGGTCTGAGTACCCCACACCCAACGACCTGAGTACCCGCCCCGATTCCCCGCCGGCCCGCCGCTGCTCGAATGGGGCCATGACCTCCGAAGCCACCGCCGCCCGCACCGCCGGGCACCGCCCGCGCCGCATGCAGCACGTGACCACCGCCGGCTCCGCCCTGGCCGTGGCCCTGGTCCCGCTCGTGGTCGGGGTCCTGGTGGCCAAGGGGATGGCCGCCGACCCGCACGCCCCCGTCAACGCCCTCATCACCGGCGGCGGCCAGCGGACCGGCCTGCCCCGCGCCGAATGGCGCCGGCGCGGCCACGCCACCATGCGCCGGCTGCGCACCGCCCACCGGCAGACGGCCCGCCGTTGTGCCTCGGTCCGCGCCCGCCGCCGCCCCGCGTCCTGACGCGAACCCGGTGGCGGACCAGGCTGCGCGCATGCGTCGACGGCCGCGTGGGCTGCCGGTGACGGACAGCGCCTAGCCGGCGGGCGCGAGCGGCTCCTGGAGCTCCGTGACCCACTGGTCGCGGTCCTCCGGGCAGGCGAGGGTCAGCTCGCGCGCGTACCCCGCCGAACGGTGGCCGTTCGCGTCGATCCACCGCGCGAGCGCCTGGGCCGTCGGCAGGACGCCGTCCATCGCCCCCCGGTGCACCACGGTCGCCGCCCGCTCCACCGCGGGCAGCTCGACCACCCGCACCGCGCCCCCGAGGTCCTCGGCACGCACCGAGGCCCCCACCGGAAGCCCGGCGTGCACGAGGACGGCCCCGGCCTCGGCCCCCGGCGCGTCCTCGTAGTACGCGATCCCCGGGCCGGTCGGGACCACCCCGGCGGCCTCGATCCGGCGGCACAGCTCGTCGTAGAGCGGGCCGATGACCGGCCCGATGTCCTGCGGCTCGTAACTCCCCGCGACCCCGCTCAGTTCGACGAGCCGGACGGGCGGGAGGCTCTTCACGACGATGTCGACGGTGGACATGGATCCCTCGCTCTCGATGGTCCGGAGCCTCGTCTCGACCTGGGTCAGCCGGGCCGCAGCGGCGGCCATGGCCGACTCCAGTTCCGCCCGGCGCAGCCGCAGCATGCCGCGCAACTCCTCCGCGTCCAGCCGCTCGTCGAGGATCGACCCCACCTCGTCCAGGCTGAAGCCGAGCTCCTTGAGCGCGATGACACGGTTGAGGCGGGCGAGCTGTTCGGCCTCGTAGTGGCGGTAGCCGCTGGCCGGGTCGACACGCGCCGGGCGCAGCAGTCCGATGGCGTCGTAGTGGCGCAGCATGCGGACCGATACCCGGCCGTGCTTGGCGAAGTCTCCGATGGTGTACATGACGCCTCCCAGTGCAGGCCCTGACACGGTGTGAGGGTCAAGTCCCGAGCGATACCCGCTGGTCAGTGGCCATACTGCCGGATGCACAGGTCCATGATGGACGGCGGTACGGATCCCGCGGATCCCTCGGCGGCGGCCGTGCACGGATCGTCCGGCGCACCCGGCGGCACCGGCTGGGCGCCGGGGGGGGGGGGGCGCGGGGCCGCGCCGGCGCCCCCCCCGGGGGGGCCCCCTCCGC
>NZ_JBHYVA010000099.1:0-8580 GCF_042750055.1 Streptomyces sp. NPDC059456 | reverse complement strand
GTCCCCGGGGGGGGCGGCGGTCCCGGGAGCGCCGGGCGCCCCGGGCGCCCCGGGGGGCGGGGGGGGGCGCGGCGGCGCGGGCTCGGCCTGGCGCACCCGGCGGGGTGCCACCGGCGGTTTCACGGCGGGCACGGAGGGCACGGCGGGCGCCGAACTGCCGCGCCCCGCCTCCGGGCCCGGGGCCGCCTCAGGGCCCGTGGAGGCGCAGCCGGCGCTCGCGAGCAGCGCGACGAGGGACAGGGGCAGGGCCCGGCGGAACCGCACCCGACCACCATGCCGTACCGCAGCCCCGGCCGGGTCCCCGCGCTCACGCGTCCGGGTGACGGGGCCGCGGAGCCGGTCTCCGGGGTCCCGCCGGACCGGACCCGGGTCGGACCCGGACCCCGGGCCGGGCGTAGCTCGCCCGGGGCCGGCGTACGGCGGCATGTCCGTGAGCGTCCAGGGCTGGATGGTCAAGGCGGCGCCGGGTGCGGCCGAGGCCGCGACCTCGTTGACGGTGGCCGTGTTCAACCTGGCCATCGCGGCGGGCGCGTGGGCGGGCGGTCCCGCCGTCGACGGGATCGGGGCTCCGGCGGCCCCGCTCACCCGGGCCGCGGGGGGGGGGGGGGCGGGGGGTGGATGCGGGGGAGAGCCCGCACTGGGCTCGGAAGGTACGGCCTGCCGTGAGGGTCCGGCAGACCCGAGCAGCCCTCCCCACGCATCCGGCTCCGGGGCCCGCGGCGGCTTACCGGCGGGCGTACTCACGGAATCCGCGGCCGGTCTTCCGGCCCAGGCAGCCCGCCGCCACCAGGTGCTCCAGCAGCGGGGACGGGGCCAGGCCGGGGTCGCGGAACTCCTTGTGGAGGACCTTCTCGATCGCCAGCGAGACGTCCAGGCCGACGACGTCGAGGAGCTCGAACGGCCCCATCGGGTAGCCGCCGCCCAGCTTCATGGCGGCGTCGATGTCGTCGAGGCTGGCGTAGTGCTGCTCGACCATCTTGACGGCGTTGTTCAGGTACGGGAACAGCAGCGCGTTCACGATGAACCCGGCCCGGTCCCCGCAGTCCACCGGGTGCTTGCGCACCTTCGTGCAGATCTCGCGGACCGTGGCGTGCACGTCGTCGGAGGTCAGGACGGTCCGGACCACCTCGACCAGCTTCATCGCCGGCGCCGGGTTGAAGAAGTGCATGCCGATCACGTCCTGCGGACGCGAGGTCACGCGGGCGACCGCGATCACCGGGAGCGACGAGGTCGTGGTGGCCAGCACCGCGCCCGGCTTGCAGACCTTGTCGAGGGCCGCGAACAGCTCCTGCTTGACCGCGAGGTTCTCGGCGACGGCCTCCACGGCCAGGTCCACGTCGGCGAAGGCGTCCAGCGAGCCGGCCGGGGTGATCCGCTCCAGCGTCTGCGCCGCGTTCTCCTCGGTCAGCTTGCCCTTGGACACCGCACGGCCCAAGGACTTGCCGATCGCGGCCTTCGCGGCGTCCGCCTTCTCCTGGCTGCGGGCGGCGAGCACCACCGCGAAGCCGGCCTGCGCGAAGACCTGCGCGATGCCGCTCGCCATGGTGCCGGAGCCGGCCACGCCGACCGAGGAGACCGGACGGCCCTCGCCGAGCCGGGCCCCGTCCAGCGGGGTCTGCGCGTCGCGGACGACCGTGGAGCTGCCCGGCTCCGCGTACGTGTAGAAACCGCGCCCGGACTTCTGCCCGGTCAGCCCCGCCTCCGCGAGGTGGCCCAGGATCGGGGCCGGGGCGTGCAGCCGGTCGCCGGAGGAGGCGTACATGGCCTCCAGGACCGTGCGGGCCGTGTCCACGCCGATCAGGTCGAGCAGGGCGAGCGGGCCCATCGGCAGGCCGCAGCCCAGCCGCATCGCCGCGTCGATGTCCTCGCGGGAGGCGTACTTCGACTCGTACATCGCGGCGGCCTGGTTGAGGTAGCCGAACAGCAGGCCGTCCGCGACGAAGCCGGGACGGTCGCCGACGGAGACGGGCTCCTTGCCGAGCTCGCGGGCCAGCGCCGTGACCGCCTCGACGGCCGGCGGGGCCGTCAGGACGCTGGAGACGACCTCGACCAGCTTCATTGCCGGAGCCGGGTTGAAGAAGTGCAGGCCGAGGACGCGCTCGGGGCGCTGCGATTCGGCGGCGAGCCGGGTCACCGACAGCGCGTTGGTGCCGGTGGCCAGGATCGTGTCGGGCCGGACGATCGCGTCCAGCTCCCGGAACAGGCGCTGCTTGAGCTCGTAGTCCTCCGGGACGACCTCGATGACGAGGTCGGCGTCGGCGGCGGCGGACAGCTCGGTGAAGGTGCGGAAACGGGCGAGGACGCCCTCCCGCTCCTGCTCGGTGAGCCGCTCGCGGGTCACCGAACGGGCCGTGGCGGCCGCGAGGGCGGCGGTGGCCCGGCGGGTGGCGGTGTCGCTGATGTCGATGCCGATGACCTCGCGGCCGGCCTGGGCCAGGACCTCGGCGATGCCGGTGCCCATGGTGCCGAGGCCGATGACGGCGATGGTCTGCAGGGTGGACTGACTGGACGTGGACGGAAGGTCCATCGCGGGACTCCAGTGGAAGAGGGTGACGACTGAGGGCTGCGCGCGGCGCACGACGCGGCAGGAGGGCCCGGCCCGGCAACGGGCGGGGCGGAGAGCGGCGGACCCTGTCCCGGGGCCACGCCGAACAAGAGGGGCGGCGGCCGAGGCGCACGGGGCGCCCGAGCCACACGGGGTACCTGACGTGCCCAGGGCATGAGGTACCGGACCGGCTGGTACGGGGCGGCTGCGTCACCAGGCCGGCCTCGTACGTTGAAGGGAGCGTAACCCGCCGGTAACTGGCGCGCCAGAGCGCGGAGATGTGACCTGTACCGCCCAAATGTACCGATCATCGATCATCGATCAGCCATCTGTGGAAACGGGCCGTGGCGGCGGCCGCGCCGCCCTAGGGTGGCCGCGTGAACGACGTGCTGGAGCGCCTGCGAACGGAAGCCGGACCGTCCCCCCGGTACGGGGAGCTGCTCGCGGCGGACACCGACGCCCTGGCCGCCTCCCTGACCTCCGCCGGCCTGCCCCTGTGGGCCCGCGAACTGGCCGCGTACCGCCTGGGCCTGGCGGGGGACCGGCGGGCCTTCGAGCCCCTGGTGCTGCTCCTCAACCACCGCGACCCGCCGCGCTGCGCGGCGGCCGCCGAGGCGCTCGCCGTCCTGGACGACCCGCGCACGGCCCGCGCGGCGGCGGCCCTCGCCACCAACACCCTGCGCACCGCCTACGCCCTTCAGCCGGTCCGGCTCCTCACGGCCCTGCGCGCCCCCGAATCGGCGCCCGTCCTGATGGCCACGCTGTCGCGGCTGCTGTCCCCGCACGACCCGTACTGGCGGGTGGCCCTCGCCTGCGTCGAAGGCCTCGGCGCCCTCGCCGACCCGCGCGCCCGGCCGGTCCTCGTCAGCGCCCAGTCCCACCCCCGACTCGCGGTGGCGGCGACGGCGGCCCTGCGCAAGCTGGGCTGAACCGGCCGCCCCCCCGCCGCCCCGGGCGGGGAGCGGCGGGCGCTCAGCCGGCCGCCGGGACGACCGCGAAGGCCTCCACCTCCAGCAGGAGCTCCGGGCGGACCAGCGCGGCGACCTGGACGGCGGAGGACGCCGGCAGCCGGTCGGCGGGGATGACGGCGGCGCGCGCCTCCCGCAGCGCCGGGAGGTGGGCCACGTCCGTGACGAAGTACGTCAGCTTCACCACGTCGTCGAACGTGGCCCCGGCCGCCGCCAGGCACCGGCCCAGGTTGTCGAACACCTGCCGGGCCTGGGCGGCGGCGTCGCCCTCGCCGACCACCTCGCCCTTCTCGTCGAAGGCGCACTGCCCGGAGACGGCCACGAACCGTCCGGTGCCCCAGACGACGTGGCTGTACTGGGGGCTCGCGGCGATCCCCTCCGGCGCGGCGATGCGGGTCAGGTGGCCGGGAGCGGGAGACGCGGCCGCGGGTGTGGTGGTCATGGGCATGATCTTGCCCGGGCGGGGTCAGCCGCGGAACCCCAGCAGGCCGTGCAGGGCCGTGCCGCCCGCCGACGGGGGCACCGCGCGGGTCGACGTGGTCGGCTTCGGGGCCGGCTGCGCGGCGCAGGTCGCGTCCGAGGCCTGCCCCGTGCGCAGGTACCCCGCCACCTTCTCGTCCAGGCACTTGTTGCCGCTGAGCGAGACCCCGTGGTTGCCGCCGCCCTCCTCGACCACCAGCGCCGCGCCCTTCAGCTTCCCCTTCATGCTCAGTGCCCCCTCGAACGGGGTCGCCGCGTCGTCCGTCGCCTGGAGCAGCAGGGCCGGCGGGAGGTCGGCGTTGGTCACGTCCGGCGCCGCCAGCGGCTCCGTCCGCCAGAACGCGCACGGGGCGTTGTACCAGGCGTTGTTCCAGGTCATGAACGGCGCCTTCGCGTGGGTGCGCCACATGTCCGCGCGCCACTGGTTCCAGTCCTTCGGCCAGGCCGAGTCACGGCACTGCACCGCCGTGTACACGCTGTAGCTGTTGCCGGCGGAGGGCTCCACCGCCCCGAACCGCTCGTACGCCGCCACCAGCGGCTTCGGGTCCTCGGTCACGGCGTACGCGGAGAAGGCCTCGGCCAGGACCGGCCAGTAGCCGTTGTAGTAGCCGCCCGGCATGTAGGTGTCCTCCAGCTCCGCCGGACCCACCTTCCCGCCCGCCGGCGCCGCGCGCAGGGCGTCCCGCATCGCGTACCAGCGCTCCTCCACCGCCGCCGGGTCGGTGCCCAGCCTGTACTTCTCGTCGTACTGGGCCACCCACGCCAGGAACGCCCTGTGCCGGGCGTTGAACGCCTGGTCCTGCGCGAGGTTGTCCTCGTACCAGACACCGGCCGGGTCGACCACGGAGTCCAGCACGAGGCGGTGCAGCCGGTCGGGGTGGAGCTTGGCGTACACCGCGCCGAGGTAGGTGCCGTACGAGTAGCCGTAGTAGCTGAGCTTCGCCGCGCCCAGCGCGCCGCGCAGCACCTCCAGGTCGCGGGCGGCCGAGACGGTGCCGATGTACGGGAGGACGTCCGCGTGCTTGGTCTGGCAGGACTCGGCGAAGGACTTCACCCGGTCCAGGTTGGCCTGCTCGGTCTGCGCGTCGAGCGGTACGGAGTCCGGGCGCACCGGGGTGAAGTGGCCGGGCCCGCAGTCCAGGGTGGGCTCGCTCTTGCCGACGCCCCGGGGGTCGAAGCCGATCACGTCGTACTGGGCGGCCACGTCCTTGGGGAGCGCGGACGCGATGAACCCGGCCAGGGACCGGCCGCTGCCGCCGGGCCCGCCGGGGTTGACCAGCAGCGGGCCCTGGGACGTGGCGGCGGTGTGCGGGACCCGGGTCAGCGCCAGGGAGATCTGCCGGCCGGCCGGGTGGTCGTGGTCGAGCGGGACCTTGAGGGAGGCGCACTGCAGCGTCGGGTAGCGCGGGGTCGCGCAGCCGGTCCAGCGCAGCGCGGCGGCGGGGGCCGTACCGGCGGGCGCCGCCGCCGTCGGGGTGGCACCCGCCGGGCTCGTGACGGCGGCGGCCACGGTCGCGGTGGCGATCGACAGCAGGACGGCGGCGCGCTTGGTGAAGGTGCCGCGCTTCTTCGCGGGGTGCAGCATGGGGCCTCCCAGCCGAGGGTTCTGGGCGGAATCGTCCCGGAAACCGTGCCCGGAAGGCGGTATTGGGCCGCCGATTGGCCCGATGTGATGAGCCTTCAGGGGCCGTACGAGGTCACAGGAGGCTGAGCTGCGCGGGTCCGGCCGGGACGGGCCCGGCCGGGCGTTCGGGGACGGGCGTCCTGTGCGCCGCGGCCGGCCGGGCGGGACCGATGCCGAATTCCGCCGCGAGTTCGTGGACTTGGCGGGTGATCCGGCGCTGGTACCAGGTGGGGGCGTACGAGCCTCCCGCGTACAACCGCTCGTACCGTTCGACCAGCTGGGGGTGGTGGGTCCGCAGCCAGGCCGCGAACCACTCGCGGGCGCCCGGCCGCAGATGGAGTACCAGGGGTGTCACGGAGGCCGCCCCCGACTCGGCGACCGCCCGGACGGTGGCCCGCAGCTGCTCGGGCGAGTCCCCCAGGAAGGGGATCACCGGGGCCATCAGCACCCCGCACTCGATCCCGGCGCCGGTGAGGGCCCGTACGGCGGCCAGCCGGGCGGCGGGCGGGGGCGTGCCGGGTTCGACGGTCCGCCACAGGGCGCTGTCGGTGAAGCCGACGGAGACGCAGATGCCGACGTCGGTGACCTGGGCGGCCCGCCGCAGGAGGGGGAGGTCGCGCAGGATGAGCGTGCCCTTGGTCAGGATGGAGAACGGGTTGGCGCGCTCGGTCAGGGCCTCGATGATCCCGGGCATCAGCCGGTAGCGGCCCTCGGCGCGCTGGTAGCAGTCGACGTTGGTGCCCATGGCGATGTGCGCGCCGGTCCACCGGACGGAGCCCAGTTCGCGGCGCAGCAGTTCGGGGGCGTTGGTCTTGACGACGATCTGCGAGTCGAAGCCGGCGCCGGTGTCGAGGTCGAGGTAGGCGTGGGTCTTGCGGGCGAAGCAGTACACGCAGGCGTGGCTGCACCCGCGGTAGGGGTTGACCGTCCACTCGAAGGGCATCCGCGAGGCCCCGGGCACCCGGTTCAGGATCGAGCGGGCGCGGACCTCGTGGAAGGTGATCCCGCGGAACTCGGGGGTGTCGAAGGTCCGCGTGACGACGGAGGCGGCCCCGAAGAGCGACCCCGCCGCGTCCGGGGCCCCGGGCCCGTCCGTCAGATTGTCCCAGCGCATGAGCGCCTCCCTCGGTAGCTGCGCCCGAGAATAGAACAAACGTTCCCATGATCGTGCGCGGTGTACGGCGGGGCGTAAATCGCTTGGGCGTCTCCGGGGCCTCGTGCGAGGTTGCGGCCATGGCGGGAATGAGAATCGTGGTGTGCCTCCCCGGCGAGGCCCGGAGCAGGCCGGACGAGGCGGTCGCCGAGGCGATGGCGCCGTTCGAGCTCGACTTCAGCCGGGGCGAGGAGCTCGACATCTGGGACGGCTGGATGGTGTACGGCGGCGCCGACGGGGGCGGCCTCCCCCTCGCGGCCGGCTACGCCGCCGACCCGCGGATCGTGCACGACGGGCCGGCGCCGGACGGCACCCGGCGGCCGAGCCTGCCCGGCATGTGCGCCGGCGGCCCCCGCGAGGCGGTGGCCTTCGCCGAGGTCCGGGCCGAGGCGGCCGCCTTCGCCGGCTCGGCCTGGGACCTGTGGCAGGAGCTGGCCGGCAGCCACCCGCCCGCCGAGCCGCGGGCCGGTGCGCCGGCGCGGCCCTGGAACACCCCGGCCGAACGCGCGGCCGGGCTCCGGGCCGAGACGCAGGGCCGCGCCGCCTTCGACGCACAGCCCCTGGTCGCCGCCTACCGCGAGGGGGTCGAGGCGCTGCGGGCCGCACACCGGGGGCGCCGGTCCGCCCTGGACTTCCTCCACCAGGGCGCCGCCGAGGACGTCATGCGTCTGGGCCGGGCGGAGTTCGCCGCCCAGCACGCGTCGCACGTGCTCGTCGCGCGGAGCGTCCTCACCCTGGACGGATGGTGGTGCGAGGCCGGTGACGAACCCCTCCACGGGGCCTGCGACGGCCCGGCCGTCTGTCCGAACACCCCTCCGCTCACCGGGCCCGGCTGGAACGCCGCGCACCGGTACCTGGAGGCCCTTCCCGCGGACACGCTCCTCGTCTGCGTCCGCTGTCACGTCTGACCCGGATTTGGGCGCGTGCCCCGGAGGTGGTTGGCTTGCCGCGACGAGCGGACACAACTGCTGGAGGAACAGCTATGGCGCAGGTCGAGGCCACCACGGAGCGGATCATCGCGGCCGACGCGGAGACCGTGTTCGACGCGCTGGCGGACTACGCCGGAACCCGGGGCAAGCTGCTGCCCGAGCACTTCAGCGAGTACGAGGTGCGCGAGGGCGGCGACGGCGAGGGCACCCTCGTCCACTGGAAGCTCCAGGCCACCAGCAAGCGCGTGCGCGACTGCCTGCTGGAGGTCACCGAGCCCACCGACGGCCAGCTCGTGGAGAAGGACCGCAACTCCACCATGGTGACCACCTGGGTCGTCACCCCGGCCGGCGAGGGCAAGTCCAAGGCCGTGGTCACCACCGTCTGGAACGGCGCCGGCGGCATCGGCGGCTTCTTCGAGCGCACCTTCGCCCCCAAGGGCCTCGGCCGCATCTACGACACCCTGCTGGCCAACCTGGCCGCCGAAGTCGAGGGCTGAGCACGGCGGTTGCCCGCCAGCGGCGCCGGGCGGCTCACCGGATCGGGTGGACTTTCCGGCCGGCCGCAATCGGCGACCGGAGCCCCTGGCCGGAGCCGTCTGTCAGCGCCCCCGGCCGCAGCCCCCGGTCGCAGCTCCTGACCGAGGCGTCCCCCGGCCTCCGGCCGGCACGGTGCGCGGCGCCGCCCCGGCGCGGCGCCGGCCGGCCGCTTTCCCGGCGGGTCCCCGGGCGTGGCCCCCGGCCGGAACGGGCCCGGGCGGCTAGGCTGGGGGCCTGCGTGGACGGCCCCGTCCGTGTGGGCCGCGCCCCGCGCCCCCCACCCCCCCGGGGGGGGACCCCGCGGGCGCCCCCGCGCCGAGTCACAAAACCCCCACCCCCACACC
>NZ_JBHYVA010000098.1:0-17727 GCF_042750055.1 Streptomyces sp. NPDC059456 | reverse complement strand
CGCGCCAAGGCCGGCGCAAAGCCCGGCAAGCCCCGCCGCCGCCCCTAGGGCCTGTCATCCGGATCAGGCCGGGCCCGATCCGGAAGACAGGCCCTAGTCGCCCAGCCGGAGCAGTGCGAGGGTGATGTTGTCCGGGCCGCCGGCGTCGATGGCGGCCTTCCACAGCTCGAACGCCGCCCTGCCGTCGTCGTGGACCCGCAGCAGCTCACGGACCTCCTCGGGCGGCACCGGGTCGGTCAGCCCGTCCGAGCACACCAGGTAGCGGGCTCCGGCGCGCAGCGGTTCCGCCGAGACGTGGGGCGTGACCCCGGTGCGGTGGCGGGCCCCGCCGAGCGCCTGGGTCAGCAGGGACGTGGTGCGCTGTCCCGGTTCCAGCGGCGGATTGTCGTCCACGCTCACCTGCCGGAGATCCTGCCCCGTGGCGTCCAGCACCCGGCTGTCGCCGACGTTGAACGAGATCAGCGAGTCCTCCAGCACGACGACACCCGCCACGGTGGTCCCCATGCCGGCCAGCTCCGGATCGCCGTCGGCCGCCGCGTACACCGCGTGGTTGCACAGGCCGAGCGCCTCACGGACGGCGCCCTCGCCGTCCAGGGCCGGGCCGAGCATCGCCAGCTGCCGCACGACCAGCGCACTGGCCACCTCGCCGGCAGGCTGTCCGCCGATCCCGTCCGCGACCGCGACGACCAGCGGCGAACCGAGCGGAAACACGAACGTCTGAGGATTTCGGGTCACCCCGGCGCACAGCGTCCACGGCCCGACGACGAGGCTGTCCTCGTTGTGGTCGCGTACCAGTCCGGCATGGCTCAGGGCGCTCACGGCCACGTACGTCATCGCACCTCCCCGGTCGCGCCGCGCACCCGCCGGTGCCCGCCCGCGGAACTCATCCCGGCTCCCCGTCCCCGCCGCCCAGCGCCCGCCGCTGCATGAGCCGGCGGACGTCCTTCGCGGTCACGATCCCCACCAGCAGGCCCCCGTCCACGACCAGCAGCGGCATTCCGGTCCCCGGGCGCAGCCCGCCCAGGGCCTCCTCCAGCAGATCGCCCGGCGCGGCGACCGCGCACCGCTCCAGCGGGGTCGCCACCTCGCGCACGCGCAGTGCCTCGCGCTGGGCCTGCGGGATCGGAGCCAGCCCGCGCACGTGCACCACACCGCTGGGACGGCCGTCGAAATCGAGCAGCGGCAGCGCGGAGTGACGGGATTCCACGGCCACCTCGTCGATGAACCGCCGCACGCTCAGCCAGTCGGCACCGGTCGCCACCGGACTGGACATGGCATCGGCCACGCGCAGCCCCCGCAGCGCCGTGCGCAGCACCGCCTGCTGTCGCTCCGCGCCCGCGACGAACGTGACGAACAGCCCGAGGAAGACCAGCCACAGTCCGCTCGACGTCCCGCGCAGGAACGAGATCCAGCCCGCCGCCATCAGCAGTACGCCCATGACCTGCCCGCTGCGCGAGGACGCCCGCTCCGCGCGCTCCCGGTCGCCCGTGCGCCACCACAGCAGTGCCTGGAGCACCCGGCCGCCGTCGAGCGGCGCGGCGGGCAGCAGGTTGAAGACGGCGAGGAAGAGGTTCGCCCAGCCGAGCCACACCAGCACGGCGGCGGGCACCGCCCAGCCGGGCAGTGCGTGCAGCCCGATCCCCGCGCCGAGCGCGGCGCCGCCGATCACCAGGCTGGTGAACGGTCCGCTCACCGCCACCGCGAAGGCCGCCCCGGCGGTCTGCGGCCGGCCCATCCTGGTCACGCCGCCCATCGCCCACAGGGTGACGTCCTCGACGGAGATCTTCCTGCGGCGGGCCGTCGCGGCGTGCGCCGCCTCGTGCAGCAGCAGGCTGCCGGTGAGCAGCAGGGCCCCCACGACGCTGGCCACGGTGTACACCGCGTCCGAGCGCCCCGGGGTCCACACGGGCAGGGTCTGGCGGCCGAGCCCGTACGCGAACAGCACCACCAGCAGCGGCACGCTCCAGTGCATGCGCAGCGGCACGCCGACCACACGTCCGATGGGGAGCGAACCGTTCATCTCCGCCTCCTGCCGGCGCGGCAGTGGGTCCACACCCATTGTCGCTCCGGGGCGGCGGACCGCAGCGCCGCGCCGTCCGGCCCGGGGCGGGCGGCGCCCGCCGGGGGGCTCAGCCCTCCGTGACCGCCGGAGCGGCGAAGGCCTCGTCGAGCTCCCACGCGTGGCGCTTGAACTCGCGCACGAAGTCGCCGTGGTCCTCCCACTGGCGGGCGATCCCGCGCAGCACGTCCCAGTGGTGCTCCACCGACTGGTCGATGACCCGGCGCAGCGCGGGGTCGGCCGTCGCCCGCTTCCCGATGAGGCCCTTGACCGCCGAGGCCTCCAGCACCGCGTTGCGCAGCGCGCGCAGCGCACGGGAGGTGTCGTCCATCGCGAAACCGTGCTCGCTGCCGGTGGCCTCGTCGAACAGCGGGGTCAGCCGCGCCTCGATGAATGCGGTGATCCGCTCGAAGTGCTGCACGTCCATCGGGACTCCATCTCCTGCCGCGCGCGGTGCGGCCCGGCACATCGGGTGGTGCGCCTGCTTCCAGGCGATCTGGCGGCTCGCCAGCGCGGATGAAGAATATCCGCTCCAAGATCCGGTCCCGGAATTCCGGGAACCCTTCCACCGCATTCCCCGTTGCTGCGTGTCCTTGCGGTGTTACCTTCCGTGTCGTCGGCGCGTGCGTCGCACTTTTCGGTTGGGGGGGCGGGGGAATGGTGAGCGCAACGGCGGAGCTCGGCCATGCGGAGGGGACCGACGCTTTTCTGCGGCACATGATCTGGCGGTATCCGGACCAGCGGCAGCCCGTGGTGGCGCTGCTCGGCCCCCGCCAGTCGGGCAAGACGAGCATGCTCCGCTCCCTGTCCCGGGGATGCGGTTCCACGGTGGTCCACGCCCACCTCGACTTCCACGAGACCCCGCTCGACCCGGTGTCCGCCGCGGCGCTCGTGGCCTTCCAGATGATGCGCGGCTGGGACACGCTGCGCCGCAGCCCCGTCTTCCACCGCTTCGCACTCGGACTGCTCGCCCTCAACGAGAACCTGGAACCGGACCGCGCCCGCGCCACGGACCAGATCAGGGGGCTGATCCAGCAGTACACGCGGGGCACCCGCCGCGGCAGGTTCGCCACCCGGCTCGAAGAGGCGGTGGACGCCACGATGGACGTCGTGGCGACCGGTGCGCTCAGCCCGCTGGTGCAGGGCCAGGCCCGCGAAGTGGTCGGCGCCGTACGGGAGCGGGCCCGGCCGGTGATCGGATCACTGCTCCAGAGCACTGCCCGCTGGGGCCTGCGCGAAGCGCTGCGCTGGCACGTCGGCATCCCGGAAGCGGAGGCCGCCGGTTCCCTGGACGCGCTGATCCGGCTGAGTTCCGCATCGCGGTCGGCCGCGGTCGGCCCCCTGCTGGCCGCCTTCCTCGCCGACGCCAAGGACCAGGCGGACCACCATCCGGCGCTGCGCTCGGCGTGCTCCTGCGAGCTGCCACCGCAGTACGCGGGCCAGGCCGGCCGGCACGACCACGCATGGGTCCTCTTCGTGGACGGGGCACAGACCCCGGCCGGCCGGCGCTTCCTCACCGCGCTCGTCGCCGCCCGCATGCGCAACGAGCACAACGAACCGGGCTCCGGTGGCGCCGCCGACCCGCTGGTCGTCCTCGCCGCGTGCGACCAGTGGCAGCCGGAGTGGACCACCCGCTGGTGCGAGCCCTGGCGGACCACACCGCTGCCGGACACCCCGCAGCGCCGCGTCCCCCTCCTCACCCGCGCCACCCGTACGCACTGGACCCGGCAGGACGGCAGCGGCGCCGGACCGGATCCCGCCTCGGCGGCGCACTACTGGTACCCGGTGTGGCTCGACCCGATGTCCGAGGAACGGGTCTCGGACGTCACCGACGACTCCGCCTCCCTGGCCGCGCCCGTCGCGGCGTCCGTCGTCCACGCCCTCACCGGCGGCCACTGGGGCGCCGTCCTCGCCCTCCAGGAGCAGCGCGCGAGCACGCCGCCGCAGGACGGGACCGCCGTACGGGAAAGACCCCTGCCCGCCGCGGTCGACGCCGGCGGCAGACCGCTGTGGGCGCGCGCCCTGGAGGCCGGTCTCCCCGAAGGGCTCGCCGCGCCCGCACCGGGCCGGGCCGTCCCGCCGCCCGTCGTCCTGGCGGCCGGCTACCTGGCGGACATGCGCACCGCCGACGACCCCCGGGTACCGGTGGAGATAGCGGACCTGCCGCGCAGCCTGGAGCTGTTGCGCCGCAACCTGTGGGTCAGCACCTTCTTCCACCGCCCCTCGCGGATCCGCGAGGTCGGCTGGGGCGATGCCGACAGACCCGCGGTGCTCCACCCCTGGCTCAGCCGGTGCGCGCTCACCGCCCTCTCCGCCGCAGACCCCGCGGGCGCCGCCGCCGGGGCGGAAGGGGAGCGGCCCGCCGATCCGTGGCACGACGTCTTCACCCGGCAGGGCCGGGCCCTCGCGGCCCTGGCCGCCACCCACAACGGTTCGGGCGGCGTGGCCCGCGAGGAGCAACAGCTCTTCTACGACCTGGCCCTGGGCGAGTTCGCCCCCGTGGCCGAGGCACTGTCCGGCCGCTTCGACCGGGACCACCGCGCATGGGTGCGCCTCCTGGACTACCTGGCCTCGGCGCCGTGCCGCCTGGTCCACGAACAGTCCGCGCAGCAGGCCTACGCGGTCCTGCTCGCCGGGATCGAGGAGACCGGCCAGGACGTGGTGGCGGTCGCCACGGCCAAGCTCCTGGCCCTGCTGTGGCTGTACAACGACCCGCTCACCGAGCGCAGCCGGCGCTGGGACGCCCAGATCGAGGAGGGCTTCGAACGGCTCGCGCACAACTCCCGCCTGCTCGACGTCAGCGCCCTCCAGCAGGCGGGCGCGCTGTTCGCCTGATCCCTCCGCGCCACGCCTGCGCGTGGCCGCGCGCACCGCAAGGAGTCCTCATGCCCGCAGGTGTACGCAACCCCCGACTCGGCCGGCTGCGCCGCCATCCGGTGCTCTCACTGGCCGCCGCCCTCGTCCTCCTGGCCGGTGCCGTGCTGGGCGGCACATGGGGCTACCGGGTGCTGTTCCCGCCGGCCCTGTCGTGCGGGGCCGGCATGACCGCCGCGGGCAAACCGCTCGCCTGCGTCGGCGTGAACCTCGACAGCACGCCCTTCACCAAGGGCGAACCGGAGCGCATGCGCAAGCTGGAGAACGCGATCCGCACCGCCAACGCGGCGGTGAAGGGCAACTCCACCAGCGTGGTGCTGATGCTGAACCTCTCGCCCGTCGCCGACGTGGACACGCTGACGTACGAGTCGCTGTACCCCAACATCGAGGGGGCCATGGCCGCGGTGTGGCGCGCCAACAACACGGCGGCGTACGGCAGCACCCCCGGCGTCAAGCTGTACCTGGCCAACATGGGCAGCCAGTACGCGTCCTGGCAGCAGGCGGTCGCCGGCGTGCGCAAGCACGCGGAGGCCGAGCACATCTCGGCGGTCGTGGGCCTCGGCCAGAGCACCGAGCAGACCCGGCAGGCCGCCGCCGCCATCTCCGCCCAGCTGCACATCCCCGTCATCGGATCGACGGTCACCGGCAACTCCATGAACCTGGACCCCGCCGACCCGGCGGGCAAGCGGACGATCCCCGACATGTTCCGGGTCTCCTCCACCAACTCCGACTCCGTCATCGCGGCCAACCAGTACGTCACGGGACTGCGCCCGGCCGTGACCTCGCTCGCGGTGGTGGCGGACAGCGTCGCCGACGACGACTACACGGCCACACTGGCGGCGGAGGCCAAAACCCGCTTCCAGGCCCCGGACCGCACGGTGACCGTGCTGCCGTACACCTCGCCCAGCAGCCTGCCCAGCGGCGCCGGCCGCCAGGACTACCTGATCCAGCAGTTCAACCTGATGCACGCCAACCTGTGCCAGGCCGCACCGTCCGTCGTGTACTTCGCCGGCCGCGGCCGCGATCTCGGAGCCTTCGTGCAGAACTGGGTGCAGGGCACGCCCTGCGGAACCACGCAGCTGCGCATCCTGGTCGGGGACGACGCGTCCGAGGCCATCCGCGACGACGCCGTCCTCAAGGGGGTCGCCTCCGGCCGGGTGACGGTGGCGTACACGGCCCTGGCCAGTCCGGACGAGTGGGGCACCGAATGCCCGGGATCGGACGCCAAGCGCAACTACGACCAGTTCTGGTCGGCGTTCACCGGGTGGCCCGACCCGTGCACGAAGCAGCCCCTGGCCACCACCCGGCCCGGCGCCCAGCCCCTGTCCTTCGACGCCGCGGACCTCGCCAGCGGGCAGGCGATGCTCACGCACGACGCCACCGTCGCCGCGATCAGCGCGGCCCGGCACGACGAGGCGGGTCTGAAGAACCCGGGCCTGGAGACCGGCATCCTCCACCAGTTCTACTGCGCGCAGATGCTGCCGGGGTCGAGCGGCTGGCTCTCGTTCGGCGCCGACGGCAACCCGGTCGGCAAGCCCACCCCGATCGTCCAGCTGGGCCCGGACGGGACCACGAAGACGGTCACCCTCACCTGGCCCGGCTCCGCCCCCAACCTCAGCCTGCCGCAGCGCGGCGGTACGGGCGCCCCCGGCTGCTGACCGCACCGGGCCCGGCGGCCGTCGCCTGTCCACCAGGTGGCGGCCCCGGGCGGTCCCTTCCGAGTGACAGCCCCGTAGGTCGTCCCGGCCCGCGGGCGCCCGTGGTCGACGATCTCCAGCGGCCGTACCTGTTCAGGCCCCAGCTCGCCGGGGGCCGGACGCTTGGGAGATCACGTGCACATCCTGCTCGCCGCCGGCGCGTTCAACAGTCTCACTCAGCGTGTCCACGCGGAACTGAGGGACCGCGGGCACAGCGTGGCGGTCGAGCTCGCCCTGCCCGGCACGTCCCTCACGGAAGCCGTGGAGCGCCACCGGCCGGACCTCGTCCTCGCCCCGATGCTGAAGACGGCCGTCCCCCGCGAGGTCTACTCCGCCCACACCTGCCTGATCGTCCACCCCGGGCCGGTCGGCGACCGGGGGCCCTCCTCGCTCGACTGGGCCCTCACCGAGAACGAGACCCACTGGGGCGTCACCGTCCTCCAGGCCGGCGAGGAGATGGACGCGGGCGACGTCTGGGCCACCGCCGACTGCCCGCTGCCGTCCGTCGGCAAGAGCGACGCCTACCGCGGCGAGATCGCCGACGCGGCGCTGTCCGCGGTGCTGACGGCCGTCGACCGGTTCGCCTCGGGCACCCACGCACCCCAACCGCAGCGAACCGGGCGCGCCCGCCCCTACCTGCGCCAGGAACTGCGCCGGATCGACTGGGAACACGACTCCACCGAGCGCGTCCTCCGCACGCTGCGCGCCGCCGACTCACAGCCCGGCGTACTCGACGAACTGCTCGGCGCCCCCTGGTTCCTGCACGGCGGCCACCCCGAGGACGCACTGCGCGGCAACCCCGGCGAACTGCTCGCCACCCGGGCCGGCGCCATCTGCCGGGCGACCGCCGACGGGGCCGTCTGGATCCCCGAGCTGCGGGCCCGGCGCACTCCGGGCGGGCCGGCCCCCGTCAAACTCCCCGCCACCCTGGCCCTCGGCGACCGGCTGCCGCCGCTCCCCGAACTCCCCGCGCCGCCGTACGACCCCGGCGCCGGCGAGGGCCCCCGCACCTGGTCCGACATCACCTACCGGGAACAGGGCGGCGCCGGCTTCCTCACGTTCTCCTTCCCGGGCGGCGCGATGAGCACCGACCACTGCCGGCGCCTGCTCGCCGCCTACCGGGAGGCCTGTACCCGCCCCGTCTCCCTGCTGGTCCTCGGCGGCGGCCGGGACTTCTTCTCCAACGGCATCCACCTGGGCGTCATCGAGGCGTCCGCCGATCCGGCCGAGGAGTCCTGGGCCAACATCAACGCCATGGACGACTTGGTGGAGGCCGTGCTGACCACCACCGACCGGTTCGTCGTGGCCGCTCTCGGCGGCAACGCCGCCGCCGGCGGGGTCATGCTCGCCCTCGCCGCCGACGAGGTCTGGTGCCGCAGCGGCGTCGTGCTCAACCCGCACTACCGGCTGATGGGCCTGTACGGATCCGAGTACTGGACCTACACGCTGCCCCGCCGGACCGGCACCGGCGTCGCGGAGCGCCTGACCGCCGACGCCCTGCCGATCAGCGCCGAATCCGCCCGGCGGCTCGGGCTCGTCGACCGCACCATCGACTGCGGCCCGCAGGCCTTCGCGGACGAGACCGCCCGGCTCGCCGTCCGGGCGGCGGACTCGCCCGCCGTCCGGTCCCGGATCGCCGGCAAGAAGGCCCGCCGCGACGCGGACGAGAGCGTGAAGCCGCTCGCCGCCTACCGCGAGGCGGAGCTCGCCCGCATGCGCGAGACCTTCCTCGACCCGCAGGCCCCGTACCACGCCCTGCGCCGCGCCTTCGTGCGCAAGGAGCCCCCGGAGCGCACCCCGGCCCACCTGGCGCGGACCGTGGCCGGACGGCGCACCGCACCGCTGCCCGCGCGGCGGCCCGGGGTCACTGGACCGGCCCAACAAGACAGGGCGCCGGGCCCGGCCGGCTGCTAGCAAGAAGGGTGAGGCCGGCGCGGAGCACCTGCCCGTCCGCCGTCCCCGTCCCCAGCCCCACCCACCCCCCCGCATCCCTCCCCAAGGAGCGATCCTCATGGATGCAGCAACGCCGAGCACGGTAGTAGAGGACCCCCCGATCCACATCCTCTGGATCAACGCCGGACTGAGCTGCGACGGCGACTCGGTGTCCCTGACGGCAGCGATGCAGCCCAGCATCGAGGAGATCGTCATGGGCGTCCTGCCGGGACTGCCCAAGATCGCCGTGCACTGGCCGCTGATCGACTTCGAGTGCGGACCGGTCGGCGGCGCCGACACGTTCATCGAATGGTTCTTCAAGGGGGAGCGCGGGGAGATCGACCCCTTCGTGCTCGTCGTCGAAGGCTCGATCCCCAACGAGAAGATCAAGCCCGAGGGCTACTGGTGCGGCTTCGGCGACGACCCGCAGACCGGCCAGCCGATCACCACCAGCGAGTGGATCGACCGCCTCGCGCCCAAGGCCCTCGCCGTGGTCGCGATCGGCACCTGCGCCACCTACGGCGGCATCCACGCCATGGAGGGCAACCCCACCGGCGCCATGGGCGTGCCCGACTACCTGGGCTGGGACTGGAAGTCGCACGCCGGCATCCCGATCGTCTGCGTCCCCGGCTGCCCGATCCAGCCGGACAACTTCTCGGAGACCCTCACCTACCTGCTGTACCAGGCCGCGGGCTCCGCCCCGATGATCCCGCTGGACGACAAGCTGCGCCCGACCTGGCTGTTCGGCAACACCGTCCACGAGGGCTGCGACCGGGCCGGCTACTACGAGCAGGGCGAGTTCGCCCACACCTACGACTCGCCCAAGTGCCTCGTCAAACTCGGCTGCTGGGGCCCCGTCGTCAAGTGCAACGTGCCCAAGCGCGGCTGGATGAACGGCATCGGCGGCTGCCCCAACGTCGGCGGCATCTGCATCGCCTGCACGATGCCGGGCTTCCCCGACAAGTTCATGCCCTTCATGGACGAACCTCCCGGCGCGAAGGTGTCCGCCGGTGCCAGCGGCGTCTACGGCGCGGTGATCCGCAAGCTCCGGGCGATCACGGAGCACACCGTGGACCAGGAGCCCAAGTGGCGCCGGCCGGGCGGGCAGCTGACCACCGGCTACCGCAAGCCCTGGTGACCGCGCCCGCACCCCCGCGTCCGCCCCGCTCCCGCCCCACCGCTGCGCCTCCAAGAACCTCCAGCTACCGGCTCCCAGAAGGGTCACGGCAGACAAGATGACACCGAAGACGAAGGCGGCCGGCGACGGCAGCGGCCTGGTGGAGATGGCCTGGGATCCGATCACCCGGATCGTGGGCAGTCTCGGCATCCACACGAAGATCGACTTCAAGCAGAAGAAGGTGGCGGAGTGCTACAGCACCTCGTCCGTCTTCCGCGGCTACAGCGTCTTCATGCGCGGCAAGGACCCCCGCGACGCGCACTTCATCACCAGCCGCATCTGCGGCATCTGCGGTGACAACCACGCCACCTGCTCCGTGTACGCGCAGAACATGGCCTACGGAGTGAAGCCGCCCCATCTCGCCGAGTGGATCATCAACCTCGGCGAGTCGGCGGAGTACATGTTCGACCACAACATCTTCCAGGAGAACCTGGTCGGGGTCGACTACTGCGAGAAGATGGTCCGCGAGACCAACCCCGGCGTCCTCGAACTCGCCGAGCGCACCGAGGCCCCGCACGCCGCGGAGCACGGCTACCGCACCATCGCCGACATCATGCGCTCCCTCAACCCCATCGAGGGCGAGTTCTACCGCGAGGCCCTCCAGGTCAGCCGGTACACGCGCGAGATGTTCTGTCTGATGGAGGGGCGCCACGTGCACCCCTCCACCCTCTACCCGGGCGGCGTCGGCACCATCGCCTCCGTCCAGCTCTTCACGGACTACATGAGCCGCCTCATGCGGTACTGCGAGTTCATGAAGCGCGTCGTCCCGCTCCACGACGACCTGTTCGACTTCTTCTACGAGGCCCTGCCCGGGTACGAGGAGGTCGGCCGCCGGCGCGTCCTGCTGGGCTGCTGGGGCGCGCTCAACGACCCCGAGTACTGCGACTTCACGTACGCCAACATGACCGACTGGGGACGGAAGATGTTCGTCACCCCGGGCGTGGTGGTGGACGGCAAGCTGGTCACCAACGACCTCACCGAGATCAACCTCGGCATCCGCATCCTGCTCGGCAGCTCGTACTACGACGACTGGCAGGGCCAGGAGAAGTTCGTCACCCACGACCCGCTCGGCAACCCGGTCGACGCCCGCCACCCGTGGAACCAGCACACCATCCCCGCCCCGCAGAAGCGCAACTTCGACGACAAGTACAGCTGGGTGATGTCCCCGCGCTGGTTCGACGGCAAGGACCACCTCGCCCTCGACACCGGCGGCGGCCCCATCGCCCGCCTGTGGTCGACCGCCCTGTCCGGGCTCGTCCACACCGACTACGTCCAGGCCACCGGCCACAGCGTGGTCATCACCCTGCCGCGCACCATGACCAAGCCCGAGACCCGCTTCGAGTGGAAGATCCCGAAGTGGAGCAACGCGCTGGAGCGCAACCGCGCCCGCACGTACTTCCAGGCGTACGCGGCCGCCATCGCGCTGCACTGCGCCGAGAAGGGCCTGGCGGAGGTGCGCGCCGGACGCACCCAGACCTGGGAGAAGTTCGAGGTCCCGGACGAGTCCATCGGCGTCGGTTTCACCGAGGCCGTCCGCGGGGTGCTCTCGCACCACATGGTCATCCGCGACGGCAAGATCGCCAACTACCACCCGTACCCGCCGACCCCGTGGAACGCCAGCACCCGCGACACCTTCGGCACCCCCGGACCGTACGAGGACGCCGTCCAGAACACCCCGATCTTCGAGGAGAACTCCCCGGAGAACTTCAAGGGCATCGACATCATGAGGGCCGTGCGCAGCTTCGACCCCTGCCTGCCCTGCGGCGTCCACATGTACGTCGGCTCGGGCAAGACGGTCAAGCAGATGCACGTGCCCACCGGCCTGAGCGGACTGGGCGGATGAGCGCCGCGGTGACCGACGCCCGCGAGGCGGGCCGGCGGGTGGACGAGGTCCTCGACCGGCTCGCCGCCGGCGGCGACCGCGAGTCCTGCGCCGCGGCCGAGGAACTGGTGCGCGTGCTCATGGACTTCTACGGGGCCGGGCTCGCCCGGATCGTGGAGCGGCTCGGCGTGGAGCGCCTGGGCGGGCTCCTGGACGACGAGCTCGTCGCGAGCCTGCTCGCCCTGCACGACCTGCACCCCGAGGACGTCCACACCCGGATCGCCCGCGCCCTGGACACCGTACGGGACCCCGTGGAGCTCATCGGCTTCGACGCGGCCACCGGCGTCCTGCGCCTGCGGTCCGCAAGCGGCGGGGGCTGCGGCTGCGGTTCCGCCGACGGAGCCGTCCCGCAGAGCGTCGAGGACGCCCTGGCCTGCTTCGCGCCCGAGGTGACGGCGGTCGAACTCGAGGCGGCCGAACCGCCCCTGCCCCTGCTCCAGATCGGCAGCCGCCCGCAGGCCCCGGCGCGGGCCCGGTGAACGCGCGCCACCCCTCGGCACCGGCGGAGCCGCGCACCGGCCCCGCCGGGGCCCCCGGCCCGGCCGCGTCGCGCGGTCCGCGCGGCCTGCGCCGGTTCACCGGGCCCCGACCGCCCCGGCGCGAGTGCTGCGAACTGTGCGGCGTGGGCGTCCCCGAGGACGGCCACCGCCACCTCGTCGAGCCCGACAAGCGCGCGCTGGTCTGCGCCTGCACCGCCTGCGCCCTCCTCTTCGACCGGCCCGGCGCCGCCACCGGGCGCTACCGCGCCGTCCCCGACCGCTACCTCACCGACCCGGAACACCGGCTCGACGACGGCGCGTGGGAACGGCTCCAGATCCCCGTCGGCGTCGCCTTCTTCTTCCGCAACGCCGCCCTCGACCGCCTCGTCGCGCTCTACCCGAGCCCGGCCGGCGCCACCGAGAGCGAACTGGACCCGGCCACCTGGCATGACGTACTCGGCGCCGGCGCGCTCGCCGACCTGCTCGAACCGGACGTGGAGGCACTGCTGCTGCGCCGGACCGGGGGCCGCACCGAGTGCCACCTGGTACCCATCGACATCTGCTACGAACTGGTGGGCCGGATGCGGCTGCTGTGGCAGGGCTTCGACGGCGGGGCCGAGGCGCGCGCCGCGCTGGACGCCTTCTTCGCCCAGGTCGAACGCCGGGCCAAGGCCCCCGCCTCGGCGGGGGAGGCACGGCCATGACCGACTTCGCCTTCGCCTGCACCGGGGTGCGCGCCGACCCGTACGCGGCCGGCCCCACCCTGGTCTTCCGGCTGCGGATCACCGCCACCGGGGCCGACCCCGGCGAGGCGGCCCGCGTCCACGCGCTGTCACTGCGCTGCCAGATCCGCATCGAGCCTGCCCGGCGCGGCTACGGAACCGGCGAAGCCGCAGCGCTCCACGACCTGTTCGGCGAACGCGCCCGCTGGGGGACCACCCTCCAGCCCCTCCAGTTCGCCCAGGTCTCGGTGATGGTCCCCAGCTTCACCGGGGAGACCGAGACCGACGTCGTCGTGCCCTGCACGTACGACATGGACATCGCCTCCGGCCGCTACCTCAGCGCCCTGGAGGACGGCGAGGCACCGCTGCTGATGCTCTTCTCCGGCACGGCCTTCACCGGCGCCGGCGGCTTCCGCGTGGAACCCGTCCCCTGGGACCGGGAAGCCCCGTTCCGGATGCCCGCAGAGGTGTGGCGCGAGATGGTCGAGCAGCACTTCCCGGGCTGCGGCTGGCTGCGACTGCCCCGCGACACCATGGCGGACCTGCTCGCCTACCGCTCCCGCCACGCGCTCGCCTCCTGGGAGGCGACCGTACGGGCCCTGCTGGACGAGGCGGCCGCCGCCCGGCCGGCCCCCGGGGACCCCGCCTGGGCCGGCGCCGTACTGCCGCGGGCCGCCGAGAGGACGGCGCCATGACCGCCACGGCCCCGCCGGCAACCCGGTTCGCCGTCGCCCGCCAGGTCGCCGACGCCGTCCTCTTCGAGGGGTACGTGCTCTACCCGTACCGGGCGTCGGCGGCGAAGAACCGGCTGCGCTGGCAGTTCGGCGTGCTGGTCCCGCCCGCCTGGGGCCCCGCACACGGCGAACACTCCCTCCAGCAGACCCAGTTGGTGATGGAGCCCCGCGGAGCCGCCACCCTGGCCGTCGAGCTGCGCTTCCTGCACGCCCAGCGGCGGACGGTCGAAGAGGCCCGCCCCGACGGCTCGTTCGTCCCCGTACCCGAACTGCACCTGCCCGACCGGGTCCTCGTCCCCTGGGACGAAGGCACCGAGGAGCGGGTCGAGATGACCGTCACCGTCGCCGAGCTGGAGGCGGGCGAGGTCCGCCTGCCCTTCGTGCGGCCCGCCCGCGAGGAGACCGAGCCGGTGGCCGGCGCCGACGGTCGGCAGGTGGGCCGGCTGGTGCGGCGCACCGAACGGGCCGACGGCCTGCTGCGGCTGCGTGCGGAACAACTGGACGTCCCCTACCGGGCGTTCAAGCTCACCGCGGTGGTCGAGAACATCACGGACTGGACCCCGCAGGGCGACGCGGCCGACGGGAGCGACGCAGCCGGCGCAGCAGCCGGAGCCGATCGGGAGGCGGCGCTGCCGCGCTCCCTGGTAGCGGCCCACCTCCTGCTGGGCCTCAGCGCCGGCTCCTTCCTCTCGATGACCGATCCGCCCGAGTGGGCCAGGGCCTCGGTCGCGTCCTGCGCCAACCTGCACACCTGGCCCGTGCTCGCCGGTGAACCGGGCAGCGCCGACGTGGTCCTGTCCTCGCCGATCATCCTGGAGGACCACCCCGCCGTCGCCCCGGAGAGCATCGGGGCCATGTACGACGCCACGGAGATCGACGAGATCCTCGCCCTGCGCACGGCGGCACTGACCGACCGGGAGAAGCGGGAGGCCCGGGGCACCGACGCCCGCGCGGCCGCCGTGATCGACCTGGCCGACACCATGCCCCCCGAGGTGCTGGAGCGCCTGCACGGCGCCGTCCGGGCGCTCCGCGAGATCACCGGCCCCGGTGCGCCCGTCCCCGACCGGATCACCGAACCCTTCGAGGAGGACGCCGTGTTCAAGCCGGAGACCCCCTGGTGGGATCCGGCGCACGCCGACCCGGCCGACCCGGCCCGTGACCGCATCCTGATCGACGGGACCTCCGTGGGGCCCGGCAGCCGGGTGCTCCTGCGCCCGGGCCTGCGGCGCACCGACGCCCAGGACCTGTTCCTCCAGGGCCGTGCCGCCCTGGTCGAGGCCGTGCTCCACGACGTCGACGGGGGAGTGCACCTCGCCGTCACCGTCGAAGGGGACCCGGGTGCCGACATCCGGCGCGAACAGGGCCGGTTCCTGTACTTCCAGCCCGACGAGGTCGCCCCGCTGGAGGACGCGTGAGCGGCCGCACCCTGATCGCCGGCATCGGCAACGTCTTCCTCGGCGACGACGGCTTCGGCGTCGAGACCGTCCGCAGGCTGTCCGAGCCCGGACACGTGCTGCCGGCCCACGTCGAGGTGGTGGACATCGGCGTGCGCGGTGTCCACCTCGCCTACCAGCTCCTCGACGGCTACGACACGCTCGTCCTGGTGGACGCCACCGCCCGGGGCGCGGACCCCGGCACCCTGTACCTGATCGACGCCGCCGCACCCGGATCGATCGCCCCGCAGAGCCCCGTCCTCGACGGGCACCAGATGTCCCCCGACGCGGTGCTGGCCCTGCTGGACACCCTGTGCGCCGGTACCGGCGCCGTGCCGCCCCGGCGGATCCTGGTCGTCGGCTGCGAACCCGGCTGCCTGGAGGAGGGCATCGGCCTGAGCGAGCCGGTGGCCGCAGCGGTCCCGGAGGCCGTACGGATGCTCCTGGACCTGGTCCGCCGTCCGGACGGGGACCGGCTCGACGAAGAACACAACGCCGCCGCCAACTGAGGAGAACCCCATGAAGAAGGCCATCATCTGCGGCGCGTCCGCCGCCGTCGTCGTGTGCGCGCTGGGGATGGTGCTCCCCGACATCCAGCGCTACCTGAGGATCCGCCGCATGTGACCGCGGCCCGGACCCGCGCACCTGCGACCCGCGCACCTGCGACCTGCGACCGCCCCGGCGCCCGAATGGCGTACGGGGCGTCGGCGCGTCGGCGTGCCCGACCGCTCCGTCCGGCGCCGGCCGGTCTAATGAGGCCCGGCAGGACGGAGTCCCATGCACGAGATGTCGATCGCCATGGCCGTGGTGGGTCAGGTGGAGGAAGCAGCCGAAGCGGGCGGCGCGACCGCCGTCACCTCGGTCCGGCTCCAGGTCGGAGAGCTCGCCGGGGTGGTGCCCGACGCCCTCGTCTTCTGCTTCGAACTGGCCTGCGCGGGAACGCTCCTCGAAGGCGCCGAGCTCGTGACGGAGCCGGTCGCCGCCTCGGCGCACTGCCGCTCCTGCACCGGCGACTGGGCCGTCGGCATGCCGCCCCGGCTGGTCTGCCCCGGCTGCGGACAGGCCACGGACGTGGAACTGCGCACCGGGCGCGAGCTGCAGATCCTCAGCGTGCACTGGGAGGACGGCCCCGCCCGCGTCCGGCCCCCCGTCCCCACCCGCGAACCCATCTCCGAGGAGCGCTGAACCATGTGCCGTGTGGTCGACCTGAAGCAGGCGGTCCTGGCCAAGAACGACTCGGTCGCGCACGCGCTGCGCACCGAACTCACCACCCGCGGCACCACGGTGGTCAACCTGCTGTCCAGCCCTGGCAGCGGCAAGACCGCCCTCCTGGAGCGCGAACTCGGCCTCGCCCGCGAGCGCGGCGTCCCGGTCGCCGCCCTGACCGCCGACCTCGCCACCGAGAACGACGCGGTGCGGCTGGCGCGTTCGGGCGTCCCCGTCAAGCAGGTGCTCACCGACGGGCTCTGCCACCTCGAAGCGGTGATGCTGGGCCGCCACCTCGACGGCTGGATGCCCGAGGACACGCGGCTGCTGTTCGTGGAGAACGTCGGCAACCTCGTCTGCCCGGCCTCGTACGACCTCGGGGAGTCGCTGCGCGTCGTGCTGGCCTCGGTGACCGAGGGCGAGGACAAGCCGCTCAAGTACCCGACGGCGTTCGGGCTCGCGCAGCTCGTCGTGGTGACGAAGACGGACATCGCGCAGGCCGTGGAATTCGACGAGGCCGCCTTCCGCGCGCACGTGCAACAGGTCAACCCCGGGGTGGAGGTGGTGCTGACCTCGGCCCGCGGCGGCGAGGGCGCGGGCATCCTGCTCGACCGGGCGCTCGCGGTCGGCGACGGCGGCCCGGTGCACACGCCGGTCATGGCGCGACAGCCGCACACGCACCACCACGACCACGATCAGCCCACCGGGGGCCCGGCCCACGACCACGCCCCCGGACACGACCACGCCGCCGGTCACGCCCCGCACCACGCACCCGGCGCAGGCCACGGCCCCGGCCATGAACACGGGCCCGGCCACGACCACGACCGCGAGCACGGTCCGGGTGCCGGAACCGGCCCCGGTCACCACGGTCCCGGTTCCGTCTCCCGGGCCGTGCACCCGCACTCCGGCGTGGTGCAGCCCCGCTGATGGAGGCCGTACAGCGCCGCCGGGTCGTCGTGCGCGGAGTGGTGCAGGGCGTCGGCTTCCGGCCGTACGTGTACAACCGCGCGACCGGACTCGGTCTCGCCGGACACGTCACCAACACCCCCGAGGGGGTCGTCGCCGAGGTCGAGGGCGCACCGGCCGCCGTATCGGCCTTCTGCGATCGGCTCGCGGCCGACGCGCCGCCGCTCGCGGTCGTCGACGCCGTCGACCACTGCGAGGTCCCCGTCGCCGGCGGATCGGGCTTCGCGATCGTCGCCTCCCGGTCCGGCGGACCCGCACGCACCCTCGTCCCACCGGACGTGGCCACCTGCGCCGACTGCCTCGCGGAGCTGGCCGACCCGGCCGACCGGCGCCACCGGCACCCCTTCATCACCTGCACGCACTGCGGCCCCCGGTTCACCATCGTCACCGGGCTGCCGTACGACCGGGCGCACACCACCATGGCCCGCTTCCCGATGTGCCCCGACTGTGCAAGCGAGTACGCGGACCCCGCCGACCGGCGCTTCCACGCCCAGCCGGTGGCCTGCCCCGCCTGCGGTCCGCGGCTGCGGCTCCTCGCCGGGTCACCACCGCGCCAGGAGGCCTGC
>NZ_JBHYVA010000097.1:13084-17773 GCF_042750055.1 Streptomyces sp. NPDC059456 | reverse complement strand
AGCCGCAGGGCGGTGTCGATCAGGGGGACGTGGCTGAACGCCTGCGGGAAGTTGCCGACCTGGCGCTGCAGCCGCGGATCCCACTCCTCCGCCAGCAGTCCCAGGTCGTTGCGCAGGGCCAGCAGCCGCTCGAAGAGCTGGCGGGCCTCGTCGACCCGGCCGATCATCGCCAGGTCGTCGGCCATCCAGAACGAGCACGCGAGGAAGGCGCCCTCGTCGCCTTCGAGGCCGTCCACGCCGGCTTCGTCGCCGGTCGTCGGATAGCGCAGGATGAACCCGTCGGGGGTGGACAGCTCGCGCTGGATCGCCTCGATGGTGCCGATGACCCGCTTGTCGTCCGGCGGCAGGAACCCCATCTGCGGGATCAGCAGCAGGGAGGCGTCCAGCTCCTTCGACCCGTAGGACTGCGTGAACGTGTTGCGTTCCTTGTCGTAGCCCTTCTCGCACACGTCCTGGTGGATCTCGTCGCGCAGCTCGCGCCACCGCTCCAGGGGGCCGTCCGCGTCGCCGCTCTCGATCAGCTTGATCGTGCGGTCCACGGCGACCCAGGCCATGACCTTCGAGTGCACGAAGTGGCGGCGCGGGCCGCGCACCTCCCAGATGCCCTCGTCCGGCTGGTCCCAGTGCGTCTCCAGGTAGCGGATCAGCTTCAACTGGAGCACCGAGGCGTAGTCGTTGCGGGCCAGGCCCGTCATGTGGCCCAGGTGCAGGGCTTCGGTGACCTCGCCGTACACGTCCAGCTGGAGCTGGTGCGCGGCGCCGTTGCCGACCCGGACCGGGCGGGAGTTCTCGTACCCGGGCAGCCAGTCCAGCTCGGTCTCGCCGAGTTCCCGCTCGCCGGCGATCCCGTACATGATCTGCAGGTTCTCCGGGTCGCCGGCGACCGCGCGCAGCAGCCACTCGCGCCAGGCCTGGGCCTCCTCGCGGTAGCCGGTGCGCAGCAGCGAGGAGAGGGTGATGGCCGCGTCGCGCAGCCACGTGTAGCGGTAGTCCCAGTTGCGGACGCCGCCGATCTCCTCCGGCAGGGAGGTGGTGGGCGCGGCGACGATGCCGCCGGTGGGGCCGTACGTGAGCGCCTTGAGGGTGATCAGGGAGCGGATGACGGCCTCGCGGTAGGGGCCGTGGTACGTGCAGTGGTCGACCCATTCGCGCCAGAACGAGGCGGTGGTCGCCAGTGCCTCCTGCGGGTCGGGGGTGTCCGGGGCGCCCTTGTGGGAGGGCTGCCAGCTGATGCAGAAGGCCTTGCGGTCGCCCGGGCCGAGGGTGAAGTCCGAGTACGTGGTCAGGTCCCGGCCGTACGTCTGCGCGTCGGTGTCGAGCCAGACGGAGTCCGGGCCGGCGACGGCGACGGTGCGCCCGTCGACCTTGTGCACCCAGGGCACGACCCGGCCGTAACTGAACCGCATGCGCAGCGCGGAGCGCATCGGGACCCGCCCGCTGACGCCCTCCACGATGCGCACCAGCTGCGGCGCGTGGTCCTCGCGGGGCGGCATGAAGTCGGTCACCCGGACCGTGCCGCGCGGGGTGTCCCACTCGGATTCCAGGATCAGCGAGTCGCCCTGGTAGCGGCGGCGGGTCGCCGCGGGGGCGCCGGTGCTCCCCGGCAGCACCGGGCCGATGCGCCAGAAGCCGTGGTCTTCGGTGCCCAGGAGGCTCGCGAAGACGGCATGGGAGTCGAAACGCGGCAGACACAACCAGTCCACCGATCCGTCCCGGCAGACCAGTGCGGCGGTCTGCATGTCCCCGATCAGTGCGTAATCCTCGATGCGCCCGGACACGTAGATCTCCAGTCGAACGGCCACGTCCGCCCCGAAGGGCGCTTGCATTGCGCGGTTGCGCGGTCCCGTGGGTGTGGATCCCCGCACTGAGCTCATGATTCCGGATGCGGCCGGGTTACGCCGTCTGCCGGACTGCTCGGCGGCGATGTGAAGCGATATCCGAGCAGGATATGACGGCACCCTAGTGATCTCCTGAAGTCGGGGGGGAATATGACTCGACCAAATGGGTGACCAGCGGCAACGACGGTGTGACCGGCCGCGGGACGGCCGGTGGCGCTGCGTCGAGCACTCGTGGCGGCGCGTGCACGGAGGCGGACGGGCCCGGGCGCTGATAGGCTGGTACCCCGTGGACCGGTGGTCTGCCTGTGCGAATCAGGAGCCCCGAAACCGCAGCTTCGGCGCCCCCTGAGAGCCTCCGGTTCGACGGTGGCCGGCGCCGGACGCACCGCACCTCACTTCGCGACCACGGGAGCCCCCTCTTGGCGAGCACAGCCATGACGACCAAGCACATCTTCGTCACCGGGGGTGTCGCCTCCTCCCTCGGCAAGGGCCTGACGGCCTCGAGCCTGGGTGCGCTGCTCAAGGCGCGCGGTCTTCGGGTCACGATGCAGAAGCTCGACCCGTACCTGAACGTCGACCCGGGCACGATGAACCCCTTCCAGCACGGCGAGGTGTTCGTCACCAACGACGGCGCCGAGACCGACCTGGACATCGGCCACTACGAGCGCTTCCTCGACGTCGACCTCGACGGCTCGGCCAACGTCACCACCGGCCAGGTCTACTCCCAGGTCATCGCCAAGGAGCGGCGCGGCGAGTACCTCGGTGACACCGTGCAGGTCATCCCGCACATCACCAACGAGATCAAGCACCGCATCCGCCGCATGGCGACCGAGGACGTCGACGTCGTCATCACCGAGGTCGGCGGCACCGTCGGCGACATCGAGTCGCTGCCGTTCCTGGAGACCGTCCGCCAGGTCCGCCACGAGGTCGGCCGCGACAACGTCTTCGTCGTGCACATCTCGCTGCTGCCCTACATCGGCCCCTCCGGCGAGCTCAAGACCAAGCCGACCCAGCACTCGGTCGCTGCCCTGCGCAACATCGGCATCCAGCCCGACGCGATCGTGCTGCGCGCCGACCGCGACGTCCCCACCTCCATCAAGCGCAAGATCTCGCTGATGTGCGACGTGGACGAGGCGGCCGTCGTCGCCGCGATCGACGCCAAGTCGATCTACGACATCCCGAAGGTGCTGCACACCGAGGGCCTCGACGCGTACGTCGTGCGCAAGCTCGACCTGCCGTTCCGCGACGTCGACTGGACGGTGTGGGAGGACCTGCTGGACCGCGTCCACAACCCCGACCACGAGGTCAAGGTCGCGCTCGTCGGCAAGTACATCGACCTGCCCGACGCCTACCTGTCGGTGACCGAGGCGCTGCGCGCCGGCGGTTTCGCCAACCGGGCCCGCGTCCAGATCAAGTGGGTCACCTCCGACGACTGCAAGACCCCGGCCGGCGCCGCCGCGCAGCTGTCCGACGTCGACGCGATCTGCGTGCCCGGCGGCTTCGGCGACCGCGGCGTGAACGGCAAGGTCGGCGCGATCACCTACGCCCGCGAGAACAAGATCCCGCTGCTCGGCCTGTGCCTGGGCCTGCAGTGCGTGGTCATCGAGGCCGCGCGCAACCTCGCGGGCATCGCGGAGGCCAACTCCACCGAGTTCGACGCCTCCACGCCGCACCCGGTGATCTCCACGATGGAGGAGCAGCTGGCCTTCGTCGAGGGCGCGGGCGACCTGGGCGGAACGATGCGCCTGGGCATGTACCCGGCGAAGCTCGCCGAGGGCTCCATCGTCCGCGAGGTCTACGGCGACCAGGCGTACGTGGACGAGCGCCACCGCCACCGCTACGAGGTCAACAACGCCTACCGCGGCGAGCTGGAGAAGAAGGCGGGCCTCGTCTTCTCCGGCACCTCCCCGGACAACAAGCTCGTCGAGTACGTCGAGTACCCGCGCGAGGTGCACCCCTACCTGGTGGCCACCCAGGCCCACCCGGAGCTGCGCTCGCGCCCGACCCGGCCGCACCCGCTGTTCGCCGGCCTGGTCAAGGCCGCCGTGGAGCGCCAGCAGGCCGCGAAGGCCAAGTGACGGTCTGACCGCATAACGTAGACGGCCGGGGCAGGGATCTTGCCCCGGCTGTCGCGTTCTCGGAAAGGCACGGGGTACGGATCATGGCCATGGGCATCGCGGACAACGGGGAAACGTGGGAGGTCATCGCCTCACGGACTCCGTTCGAGGGCGCGAAGACGTCGGTCCGCTCGGACCAGGTGAGCATGCCGGACGGAGCGGTGGTGCGCCGCGACTACCAGGTGCACCCGGGCTCGGTGTGCGTGCTGGCGCTCGACGAGGACGGCGGCGTGCTCGTACTGCGCCAGTACCGCCACCCGGTACGGCACAAGCTGTGGGAGCTCCCGGCCGGGCTGCTCGACGTACCCGGTGAGAACCCGCTCCACGCGGCCCAGCGGGAACTGTACGAGGAGGCGCACGTCAAGGCCGAGGACTGGCGGGTCCTCGCGGACTTCTTCGCGTCCCCCGGCGGATCGGACGAGGCGATCCGGATCTTCCTCGCCCGCGGCCTGTCCGAGGCGGAGGGCGAGCGGTACGAGGTCTCGGAGGAGGAAGCGGACATGGAGGTCGCCCGCGTACCGCTGGCCGACCTGGTCCGCGGCGTGCTGGAGGGACGGCTCGGCAACCCCGGACTGGTCACGGGCGTGCTGGCCCTCTCCGCGGCCCAGGCCGCCCCGGGCGGCATCGACGCGCTCCGCCCGGCCCAGGCCCCCTGGCCGGCCCGCCCGTACGAGGCCTGACCGGGCCGGGGGGGGCGCCGCCCCCCCCCCCCCCCCCCGCGCCCCCGCCCCCCC
>NZ_JBHYVA010000097.1:0-13074 GCF_042750055.1 Streptomyces sp. NPDC059456 | reverse complement strand
GGGCGGCAACCCCGCGCTCCGCCCGGCCCCGGCCCCCTGGCCGGACCGCCCGAACGTGGCCTTCCCGGGCCGCCGGGCCCGCGCGACCGCCCGGGAAGCGGACGCCCGGGCCCGGCTGGGCCGAACGAACCCGCGGTGTGACCATCCGCTGATCCGATCGGGCGATCCCCAGGCCGCGCTCCCCACGGGTCGTCGCTCTGCGTGAACTACGCTCGCAACCCGAAGGCAGGGAGAGGAGCGGATCCGTGACGGATTTCGTCGGGCGGCGGCGTGAGCTCAAGGAGCTGCGCGAGGACATCGCACGGACCGGGCTCGACACCCTCTCGGGGCGCAAGGCCAAATCACCCAGGGCGCGCGTGCTGCTCGTCGCCGGCCGGCCCGGGTCGGGACGCACCGCCCTGGCCGAGGCGTTCGTCCGCGAGGTCGGCGACGACTACCCCGACGGGGTGCTCAGGGTCCGCCTCACCACCCCGGGCGGGGAGACCGTGGCCACCGAGCGGGCGATCCGGACCCTGCTGGAAGGGCTGGGCGAGGCCACGCCCCCCGGCGCCGCCGAGGACGAGCTCAGCTCCGCCCTGCGCGCCGCCCTCACCGGACGGCGCACGATCCTCCTCGTCGACGACGCCGCCGACCCGTACCAGGTCGACGCGCTGCTGCCGGACACCCCCGAATGCCTCGTCGTCATCACCGCCGAGGGGCCGCTCACCGGCATTCCGGATGTCCGCCCCTGCACCCTCGGGGGACTCGACACCCCCTCCGGGGTCCAGATGCTCGGCCGGCGCATCGGCGACACCCGCATCACCGTCGACCCCCGCGCCGCCGAAGCCCTCGTCGAGGAGTGCGGAGGGCAGCCCGCCGCGCTGGCCCTGGCCGGCGGCTGGCTCGCGGCCCACCCCAAAGCCGCCGTCGCCGACGTGGCCAAACAGCTCCACGAGATGCCCCCCGCCACCGGCGGCCCGCTGGCCCGCGCCTTCCGGCTCGTCTACGAGTCCCTGCCGCAGCCCGCCCAGCGGACCCTCCGCTTGCTGCCGCTCGCCCCCGCCGGCATCGTCGACTCCCACACCGCCTCCGCCCTCGCCGGCTGCTCCGTGGCCGCCGCGCAGTCCACCCTGGAGGACTTCGCCGGACTGGGCCTGGTCCGGCACGCCTCCGACGGGCTCTTCCTGCTGCCCGGCTGCCTCGCACCGCTGATCCAGGCCCTGCTGGAGGCCAAGGAGCGCACCGCCGAGGTCCAGCTGGCCCGGGCCCGCATGCTGGAGCGCACCGTACGCCTGCTGCACTCCTGCCGGGTCATGGCCGAAACCGGCGAGGGCGAGGAAGGGGACGGGGACGGCGCGGACGGAGGCCCCCGCCTGCACGGCCCGGAGAAGCTGGAGGGACTGCCGCGCGCGCTGCGCTTCCCCGACCGGCGGGCCGCCGCCACCTGGCTCGACACCCGGCTGCCCGCACTGTCCGCGGCCGCCTCGCTGGCCGTGGCCGACGGGGGGCTCGACACCCTGGCCCGCCGGCTGGTCGCAGCCCTCGTACGGGCCCTCGCCGAGCACCGCGGCACCGCCGGCGCCGCCCCCGAGCTGTACGGGCTGCACCGCCTGGTCCTGGACGTGGCCGAGCGCCGCGGCCTGCACCGGGAGCAGGCCGCGGCCCTGCTCAACCTGGCCGACCTGGACGCCGAGACCGGCCGCACCCAGGAGGCCCTGGAGCGCTACCGGGCCGCGCTGGACGCGGGCCGGGCCGCGAACGACCCGTACGCCACCGGACGCGCGATGGAATCCGTAGGGGGCGCCTACCAGGAGCTCGCCGACTGGCACCGCGCCGCCGACTGGTTCGGCCGGGCCCTGGCCCAGGCCCTGGCGCGCGGGGAGCGCGCCGACGAGGCCCGGCTGTACGGACGCCTCGGCAACGTGCACATGTACGCGGGCCGCTACGGGGACGCGCTGCGCAGCTGGCGGACCGCCGCCGCGGGGTACCGGAAACTCGCCGATGTGCCGGGCCAGGCAAAGGCGTTGAGCGAGATGGCGCGAATCCAGGAGTACGCCGGGCGGCCCGAGGAATCGCTGCACACCTGCCGCGAGGCGGTGGAGCTCGCGCGCCGGGCCGCAGACCTGCGACTTCAGGCCGCGCTCCAGGTGCGGCTGGCCGACACGCTGGACAGGCTCGGCGACCCGGCCGCCGCAAGGCTGCACCGGTCCGCAGCCGACAGATTGCTGGGAGACGACCCCGCAGCCTGCGAAATCCGTAGTGGTTCCGACTGAGATTATTGGTTTGCAAGGCTAGACAGCGCGTCGTCCTTCATTAGACTGGCTTCACCACGACATCCCGTGGTGCATCCCGTTGCGCGTTCTTGTGGGCGGGTATGTATGGAAGTGCCCCGTAATATCCCCTGAGCCAAGGACCGTGATCGACGATGAAGGTCGGCATCCCCCGCGAGGTCAAGAACAACGAGTTCCGGGTCGCCATCACGCCCGCCGGCGTGCATGAGCTGGTCCGCAACGGCCACCAGGTCTTCATCGAGCAGAACGCCGGTGTCGGCTCCTCGATCACGGACGCGGAGTACGTCGGCGCCGGCGCCGAGATCCTCGGCACCGCCGACGAGGTCTGGGCCACCGCCGACCTGCTGCTGAAGGTCAAGGAGCCCATCGCCGAGGAGTACCACCGCCTCCGCAAGGACCAGACCCTCTTCACCTACCTGCACCTGGCGGCCTCCCGCGAGTGCACGGACGCCCTCCTGGAGTCCGGCACCACCGCCATCGCGTACGAGACGGTCGAGCTCGCCAACCGCGCGCTGCCGCTGCTCGCCCCGATGTCCGAGGTCGCGGGCCGCCTGGCCCCGCAGGTCGGCGCCTACCACCTGATGCGCTCGGCCGGCGGTCGCGGCGTGCTCCCGGGCGGCGTCCCCGGCACCCACGCCGGCGAGTGCGTGGTCATCGGCGGCGGCGTCTCCGGCTGGAACGCGGCGCAGATCGCCATCGGCATGGGCTTCCACGTGACCCTGCTCGACAAGGACATCAACAAGCTCCGCGAGGCCGACAAGATCTTCGGCACGAAGATCAAGACGATCGTCTCCAACGCCTACGAGCTGGAGAAGGCCGTCGTCGAGGCCGACCTGGTCATCGGCGCCGTGCTGATCCCGGGTGCGAAGGCCCCGAAGCTGGTCACCAACGAGCTCGTCGCCAAGATGAAGCCCGGAAGTGTCCTTGTCGACATTGCGATCGACCAGGGTGGCTGCTTCGAGGACTCCCGTCCGACCACCCACGCCGAGCCGACCTTCCAGGTCCACAACTCGGTCTTCTACTGCGTCGCCAACATGCCGGGCGCGGTGCCGAACACCTCCACCTACGCGCTGACCAACGCCACGCTGCCCTACATCGTGCAGCTCGCGAACCTCGGCTGGGCCGAGGCGCTGCGCCGTGACCCCGCGCTCGCGCTCGGCCTCAACACCCATGACGGACAGGTCGTTTACGGTCCGGTCGCCGAGGCCCACGGCCTCCCGACCCTCGAGCTGGGCACGCTGCTCGGCTGAAGCGTCAACGACTGACGTCAATCTCACGTATCCGGCCGGACCTTGCCCGCAAGGTCCGGCCGGAGGCGTTTGCGGGGTGCGTGCGGGCGCGGCTCAACTCGCCTCGAACGTAACCCTTTAACCCTTTCGCACACCCGTGAAACTTCACGGTGACAGCCTTGGCGCCCTTGACAGAGTGGTGTTCGGTTGCCGACACATCGTGGTGGGTCCAGTGGATTGTGTTGCCGCTGGGCGGTGACACGCCATAGAGTCGCCAACCGTCGGCATGGTGCCACGCTGACCTATCGATAAGTGTCCTGGTCACGTCCGAGGAGGTAAGACGACTTGTGAATGAGTCGACATTTGCTCCCGGAGGTGGTCGAGCAGGGACGCCTGACCGGGGCCAAGGACCCGCCGGGCTCGAAGCGGTCGGCTCCGTCGCAGTCCGCACCTTCGCAAACCACCAGCACATGACGACGCCCCAAAAGAGCATGGACGGCCTAGACGTGAACTCCAGGGCCGGCGACCTGAGCGGCGAAAAGCCCGTGGGTTTCGCCGACTACGAAAACGTGCCCGAAGGGCACTTCTACGACCCGGACGCGGAGTACGAACCCGACCCCGAGTACGCGGCCACCCTCGCCCCCGACGCTGCCCGCCAGCGCCGGGAGCGGATCGGCCCGACCGGACGGCCGCTGCCGTACTTCCCGATCCCGGGTCCGCTGACCGACCACGGTCCGGCGAAGATCATCGCGATGTGCAACCAGAAGGGCGGCGTGGGCAAGACCACGTCGACCATCAACCTGGGCGCCGCACTCGCCGAGTACGGGCGCCGCGTGCTGCTCGTCGACTTCGACCCGCAGGGCGCGCTGTCCGTGGGCCTCGGCGTGAACCCGATGGAACTCGACCTGACGGTCTACAACCTGCTCATGGAGCGGGGCATGTCGGCCGACGAGGTGCTGCTCAAGACGGCGGTCCCCAACATGGACCTGCTGCCGAGCAACATCGACCTGTCCGCTGCCGAAGTGCAGCTGGTCAGCGAGGTCGCGAGAGAGTCGACGCTGCAGCGGGCGCTGAAACCGCTGATGGCCGACTACGACTACATCGTGATCGACTGTCAGCCCTCGCTCGGCCTGCTGACCGTGAACGCCCTGACGGCGGCTCACAAGGTCATCGTGCCGCTCGAGTGCGAGTTCTTCGCGCTGCGCGGTGTGGCACTGCTGACCGAGACCATCGAGAAGGTGCAGGAGCGGCTCAACCCCGAGCTGGAGCTCGACGGCATCCTCGCCACGATGTACGACTCCCGCACGGTGCACAGCCGTGAGGTGCTGGCGCGCGTCGTCGAGGCCTTCGACGACCACGTCTACCACACGGTCATCGGCCGCACGGTCCGCTTCCCGGAGACCACGGTCGCCGGCGAGCCGATCACCACGTACGCCTCCAACTCCGTCGGGGCCGCCGCGTATCGCCAGCTGGCCAGGGAGGTGCTCGCCCGGTGTCACGCCGAGTGAGTCTGCCCGGAGCCGACGAACTGTTCCGTACGACCGGGGGGATGGCGCTCCAGTCGTCCTCGCCGAGGCGGGGCCCGGAGGAGTCACCCGCCGGGGAACACGCGGCGGCGTCGGCGGAGGGCACGGCGGGAGAGGGCCGCAGCCGGGAGGCGGCGGCCGGTACGGAGCCGGTGGTGGGTGCACCCCGGCGCCCGCAGGAAGGTTCTGTCAGCCCGGAACCCCGGCGGGGCAAGGGCCAGGGCCGCGGTGCGAACCGCAGGCCCAGCGGGCGGGAACGGCACGACGAGAAGATCACGGTCTACGTCTCCGCCGAGGAGCTGATGGACCTGGAGCACGCGCGGCTGGTGCTGCGCGGCGAGCACGGGCTCGCGGTGGACCGCGGACGCATCGTCCGCGAGGCGGTGGCCGTGGTCCTGGCGGACCTCGAATCCCGCGGCGACGCGAGCATCCTGGTCCGCAGACTCCGCGGCCGCTGACCCCGGCGGGGCCGGTGGCGGTGGCGTTGCCAGGGGCGGTGGTTGTGGAGCCGTTCGGTGGTGATGGCGGTGGCGTTGCGGGGCCGGGGGCCCTGGGGCCGTTCGGTGGGGCTGCCGGTGGCGTTGCGGGGCCGGGGGTCCTGGGGCTGTTCGGTGGTGATGGCGGTGGTTGTTGTGGGTCGGTGTTGGTGGAGTGTGGGGGATGTTCCGCAGGTAGGCCCGCGGCCGCCCCTGCCCGCCGGGCTTGCTGTCGTTTGCGGCGTGCGGCTCGTCGTCCCCGCGCGTTAGGACGCTCTGTTCGTTGTTCCGTCCCGTCTACCTGCTCCGCCTGTCCGTACGGGTTGCCCACTCCACCTGCGATTCGGTCCAGGTGGTAGTGACGGTGGCTGGTGCCGGTCTGGTGGTTGTCTTGCGGTCTGTGGGTCCTCCTACCTGTTGTGACGGTTGCTCCTGTTGGCGGGAGGGCCCGTGACGGGCTGTCGGGAGGCGGGGAGGGCGGGCCAGCGGGCCTGCCTTGAGGCCGCCTCCGGTGCGGATGTCGTGCTGCGGGCCGTGTGGCTTCGGCCCCACCCTCCCGCAAGCGTTCGTGTCCCGGCCCACGGGCCGCCGCCCCTCCCCCCTGTGGGTGCTCATGTCTCCGGCTAAGGGGCTTCCCCCCGTCCCCCCGTGGGTGCTCATGTCCCCGACTAAGGGGCTTCCACCCGTCCCCCCCCGTCGGCGCTCGTGTCCCGGCTCAGGGGCTGCCGCCCCACCCTTCCGGCGGGCGTCGAGCTGCCGCCCCGTGGCTGCCGCCCACCCTCCCGGCAGGGCGTCGCGCTTCCGGCCGTCATGGCCGGCGCCCTTTCCTCCGGGGCCGGGGTCGGTTGGGGGTGGGGTTGGGGGTTTGGGGTGGGGGGCGTGGGAGGCTTGGGGCGTCCGCTCCGCACTGCCTTGGACCGTCATGCCGCTTCCCGCCGATCCCGGCCGCCCCGCTCGCCGCAGTCTGGGCCGCGGGCCGGGTGTCCTGGTGTCGACCGAGTCGCAAGAGCCGCAAGAGCCGCAAGAGCTGCAAGAGCCGTGTGCGCCCGCTGAGGGGCCCGTGACGGGCGAGTCGGGCGGGGATCCCGTCGGGGCCCCCGCGGCCGCCGGCGCCCCCCCCCCCGGGGCGGGTCCCCCGCGGGGCCGGGATCCGCTGGGCGTGGAGCGGCTCGTCCAGCGGCCGCTCCCCGCACAGGGCGGTCAGCTCCGGCAGGGCCCGCTCGGCCTGGCCCAGGGCCGGGGCCGCCTCGAGCCGGCCCCGGCGCGCGTCGAGGCGTACGGCCTCCCAACGGGCGGACCGGGCCGCCGCTTCGGGCAGGTCCGCCAGTGCCGGGCCGCGCCACAGCGCCAGGGCCTCGTCGTAGCGGGCGGCCGCCTCGGCGGGGTCCTGCGCCGCGGCTCCGGACCGGACCAGCCGCTCGAAGCGGTACAGGTCGACGTCCTCGCTCGTGGCGACGAGCTGGTAGCCGCCCTCCGCCGAGCGCACCGCCCCGTGTCCCAGCGCCCTGCGGAGCCTGCCCACCAGGGCCTGGAGGGCGGCCGGGGCGTCCGCCGGGCGGTCGCCGTCCCACACCTCCTCCACGAGGAGGTGCGTCGGCACCGACCGTCCGGGGCGCAGCGCGAGCGCGGTCAGCAGCGCCCGCAGGCGTGTTCCGCCGACGGCGACGGGGGTTCCGTCGTCGTCGCTGGCCTGGGCCGTACCGAGAATCGCGTAACGCACCGGCCCATTGTCCCCGGCCCCGCCCCCGGACCCGTACTCCTTTTGGCTCCCTGCCCGGGGTAGGTTTCGCCGCATGGGTCATCAGGGCAGCCGCGGCGAGCGGCGGATCAGTTCCGTATTCCTCGGCATCGTCGCCGTCATGGCGGTCACGGGGTGGGCGGTGTGGACGGGGTACTCGACGAGCACCGGGCTCGCGGTGTTCCTGTTCGTGACCTCGGCCTGGGTCGTGTCCCTGTGCCTGCACGAGTACGCGCACGCGCGCACGGCCCTGCACGGCGGGGACCTCACGGTCGGCGCCAAGGGTTACCTGACGCTGAATCCGCTGAAGTACACGCACGCGCTGCTCAGCATCGTCCTGCCGGTGATCTTCGTGATCATGGGCGGGCTGGGTCTGCCCGGCGGCGCCGTCTACATCGAGCGCGACCGGATCCAGGGCCGCTGGAAGCACAGCCTGATCTCGGCGGCGGGCCCGCTGACCAACGTGGCGTTCGCGGTCGTGTGCACGGCGCCGTTCTGGCTGGACGCCCTCGACGGCGTCCCGATGGCGTTCCGCTTCGCGCTCGCGTTCCTGGCGCTGCTCCAGGTGTCGGCGGCGATCTTGAACTTCCTGCCGGTCCCGGGGCTGGACGGCTACGGGATCATCGAGCCGTGGCTGTCGTACCGGATCCGCCGCGAGGTGGCGCCGCTGGCGCCGTTCGGGCTGATCGCGGTGTTCGCGCTGCTGTGGATCCCGGAGGTCAACACGTACTTCTTCGACGTGGTGCGCAATCTGCTGTCCACGTTGGGCGTGTCCGACCTGGAGACCTTCTGCGGCCGCGACCTCTACCGGTTCTGGCAGGACACGAACGGCTTCTGCGCCGTCCCGCAGCCCTGAGCGGGCGCGCCTAGCCGGCGGAGCGGGAGGCCTTCTCCGCCTTGGCCTTGCGCAGGTAGAACCAGGCCATGTTGGACGTGAGCCCGGCGAGCAGCACCCACACGATCCCCAGGAAGCTGCCCTCCACGAAGGCGACCACGGCCGCGGCCACGGACAGGACGCAGACGACGATGGCGAACACGGCAAGGCGGGGCATGGGGCACAGCTCCTCGGCAACACGGGACGGGGTCGAGCCCCACCAGTGTCCCCCATGCCCCGCAGTGCTCCCGTAAGGGCACCCGCCCTCCGCAGCAGTCGCCGATCAAGGGCATGGGCAACAACCGCGGGAACACGGAGTCCGGGTTCATCCGCAGCGTCGACGAGGCCGTGGACCGCTTCCACCAGGGGGTCGTGGCACACCTGGGGCCCGTGGAGGCGCGCGCCGGCCGCCGGATCTGACGTCCCGGAAGCCGCTGCGCCCGGGGGCGCAGCGGTCAGGGGGCGCAGCGGTCAGGGGGTCAGATGTCCGTGATGCGCAGGCCCGTGTGGGCCTTGTAGCGGCGGTTCGTGGAGATCAGGTTGGCGACCAGGGACTCCACCTGGTGGGCGTTGCGCAGGCGGCCCGCGAAGACGCCGCGCATGCCCGGGATGCGGGCGGCCAGCGCCTGGACGATGTCGGTGTCGGCGCGGGATTCGCCGAGGACCATCACGTCGGTGTCGATCTCCTCGACCGAGGTGTCCTGGAGCAGGACCGCCGAGAGGTGGTGGAAGGCCGCCGTGACGCGGGAGCCGGGGAGCAGGGCCGCGGCCTGCTGGGCGGCGCTGCCCTCTTCGACCCGGAGGGCGTACGCGCCCTGCTTGTCGAAGCCGAGCGGGTTGACGCAGTCCACCACGAGCTTGCCCGCGAGGTCCTCGCGGAGGGCTTCGAGGGTCTTGGCGTGGCCCTCCCACGGCACCGCGATGATCACGATGTCGCTGCGTCGCGCGCACTCGGCGTTGTCCGCGCCCTCCACGCCGAGGCCCAGCTCGTCGGCGGCGCTCTGCGCGCGGTCGGCGGCACGGGAGCCGATGATCACCTTCTGGCCGGCCCGGGCCAGCCGGTAGGCCAGGCCCCGGCCCTGGTCGCCGGTGCCGCCGAGGACGCCGACGACGAGGCCCGAGACGTCCGGCAGGTCCCACGGGTCCTTGGCGGGAGCCTTGGCCGGTGCCGCGGCGGGCGGGTTCTGAGTGCTGTCTGAGGAGGTCATGGGGGCGAGGGTAATGCCGTGATCCGCAGGTTCGAACGGACACGGGGCCCGCGCTGCCGGGCGAAGCGGGGCGAAGTGGCCCCGTATGCCCCTTCCGTGCGGCAGGATGCCGCCATGGACGCCGTGAGGGTCGCGCTGCTGCGCGAGGTGCTCGCCGGTACGCAGTGGCCCGCCGACGCGCGCCGCTTCGCCGGTTCGCTGCGCCGCTGCGCGGCTCCGGCCGGCGGGAGCCTGCTGCTGGTGGGCACCGAGCAGTACGAGCCCTGGCACCTGGCGGCGCACTTGGTGGACGAGGCCGCCTGGTCGGGGCTGCCGGAGCTGGCGCCGACGCTGGTGCGCCACCGCGTGCCGGCGGGGGCGCCGCCGCACCTGTCGGTGGGGCTGGGCCGGCTGGAGGGGGCCCGGCGCGGGCACACGCTGCTGGTGGTGGCACCGGACCGGCCCGGGGAGGGGCTGCTGGAGCGGGTGCACGGCGCCCGGCGGGCGGGGGCGACCGTACTGTCCCTGGACGGCGGTGACCCGGATCTCGCCGCGCTGGCGCACGACGCCCTGTCCGTCCGGGAGAGCGCCGGCGAGCTGGACCTGGACACGGTGCAGCACCTGGTCAGCGCGGCGGCCGGGGAGAACAGCCTGCCGGAGCAGCGCGGGCCGCGGCGGCTGCGGGACCGGCTGGCGCGGCTGGCCGACCGGCTGACCGCTCCGCCGCCGAGCCGCTGGTAGGCCGCCCCGGGCCGGGGACTACGGCGCGGCCGTGCCCTCGTCCTCGTCGCGCGTCTTGTCGTTCCACTTGGGGTCGGTCTGCCATTCGAGGTTGCGTTCCTGCGCCGTCTCCATGGCGTGGCCCGCCTCCTCCGGCGTCGCGTACGGTCCGAACCGGTCCTTCGCCGGGCACTCCGGGCCTTCCTCGACCTTGTGGTGGACCAGGCAGTAGTACCACTCGCCGGGTTTTCCCACCTGGCGCTTCTTGAACAGGGCCATCGTCCTCGGGCTCCTCTCGATACCGCTCTCTGCCGCCATGCTGCCCCATCCCCGCTGGATACACTCGCTTGCATGTCTGGCCAGTCGCTGCTCGTACCAGGCGAGCTCTCCCCCGCCCGTTCCGTTCCCGGCAACATCCGCCGGCCCGAGTACGTGGGCAGGCCCGCGCCCACTCCGTACACCGGACCGGAGGTGCAGTCGGCCGCGACCATCGAGGCCATGCGCACCGCCGGCCGGATCGCCGCCCAGGCGATGGAAGAGGCCGCCAAGCTGATCGCCCCGGGGGTGACCACCGACGAGCTGGACCGGGTCGCGCACGAGTACATGTGCGACCACGGCGCCTACCCGTCGACGCTGGGCTACCGGGGCTTCCCGAAGTCCCTGTGCGCCTCGGTCAACGAGGTCATCTGCCACGGCATCCCCGACTCCACCGTCCTGCGCGACGGCGACATCGTGAACCTCGACGTCACCGCGTTCATCGGCGGCGTGCACGGCGACAACAACGCCACGTACCTGTGCGGGGACGTGGACGAGGAGTCGCGGCTGCTGGTGGAGCGCACCCGTGAGGCCCTGAACCGGGCGATCAAGGCCGTCAAGCCGGGCCGCCAGATCAACGTGATCGGCCGGGTCATCGAGTCGTACGCGAAGCGCTTCGGCTACGGCGTGGTCCGGGACTTCACCGGGCACGGCATCAACTCGTCCTTCCACTCCGGGCTGATCATCCCGCACTACGACAGCCCGCACGCCACGACGGTCATCGAGCCCGGCATGACCTTCACGATCGAGCCGATGCTGACCCTGGGCACGCACGAGTACGACATGTGGGCGGACGGCTGGACGGTCGTGACGAAGGACCGCAAGCGCACCGCGCAGTTCGAGCACACACTGGTGGTGACCGACACGGGGGCGGAGATCCTCACCCTGCCGTAGGGGCGCCCGGACCGCCGGGCGAGGGGGCGGCCGGAAAATCTCCGTCGGGGATGTTTTACCGACAGCGCGTCGGGAACACATTGGCTTAGGTAAACCTAAGTACGAGGATCGGGCGTGGCGGCCGTGCCGTCACGCCCGTCGGACCCGCCCGCCTCGTCCCGTCTCCGGAGGAATGTCTTGGACGCCTTCTCCACGGTCATCCGTGTCGCGTCGCACGAGCAGCACACCGAGGCAGAGACCTCGACGTTCATGAGCGACCTGCTCGGCGGCCGGCTCGGGGTGGACGCGTACGCGCGCTACACCGAGCAGCTGTGGTTCGTGTACCGGGCCCTCGAAGACGCGGCCGAGTCCCTGAAGGACGACCCGGTGGCCGGCCCGTTCATACGGCCCGAGCTGATGCGCGTCACCGAGATCGAACGCGACCTGGCGCACCTGCGCGGGCCGTCCTGGCGCGAGACGCTGATCGCGCTGCCCGCGACCGAGGCCTATGCGGCCCGGGTGGCGCAGTGCGCGGCCACCTGGCCCGGCGGGTACGTCGCCCACCACTACACCCGATACCTGGGCGACCTCTCGGGCGGCCAGATCATCCGCGACAAGGCGGAGCGGACGTGGGGCTTCACGCGCAAGGGCGACGGCGTGCGCTTCTACGTCTTCGCGGACATCGCCAACCCCGCGGCCTTCAAGCGGACCTACCGCGAGCTGCTGGACGCGATCGCCGCGGACGACCTGGAGAAGCAGCGCATCATCGACGAGTGCAAGCGCGCCTTCGACTTCAACGGGGCGGTCTTCCGCCAGCTCGGCGAGGAGTTCCCGCTGAGCGCCTGAACCCGGCTCCGGAGCCGGGCGCGGTGTCAGTCGCCCTGGACCAGCCAGACGACCAGCCCGATGCAGAACAGGGCGGCCTCGACGCCCTTGGCGTAGAAGAGGGCCAGCGCGGCGCCGATGCTGCCCGCCAGGATGCGGTTCGTGCGCTGCGCCCGGGTCCGGGGCCGCAGCCAGGTGACGGCCGCCAGACCCAGCGGCACCAGGTAGGGGACCGAGAGCCACAGCGGGGAGCGCGGCAGGTCGGAGGCCGCGTAGCTCAGGCCGGCGGCCACCAGCGTCACCGCCGTGAAGAGTGCGGGGACCAGCCGCCACTCCTGCGTTCCGGCGGGACGCGGGGCGGGACTCGAAGTCGTGTTCATGACTCCATTCCAGCGCCGGACGGCGTCCCGGCCCAGGGTGCACCTACTCAATCGCGGCTGAGTACCCGCTCGGCCCCGGTGCGCGCCTGCGGGGGCCTGGCGAAGCGGACGCGGCCGCCGATCTCGACGGTGCCGTCCGGGCCGGGGGCGGTGAGGATCTGGGAGCCGGCGCCCTGGGTGATGTTCAGGGCGCGGTTCAGCTCGGCGGTCAGCAGGATCGCGGCCGAGCCGGTGGCCTCGTCCTCGGCGATGACCCCGTCGGGGCGGCGCGGGAAGCCGCGGGCCCGGATCCGGCCCGCGGTCTCGTCCTCCCAGGCCCAGGCGTACAGCCAGCCCTCGCCGGGCGGCGGCGCGGGCAGCGCGTCGACCTCGGCGGGGCTCGCGTACTGCTGGGTGCGCTTGCCCTCGACCCACTCGGGGAGGGCCGTGATCCAGGTGAACTCGCCGTCGTCGCGGGCCCATACGGAGCCCGCGGGCGGCTGGAGCTCCTCGATGTCGAGCAGCCAGGCGACCCCGACCAGCGGATGGCCCGCGAAGGACATCCGCGTTCCGGGGGTGCGGATGTGGGGGCCCCCCCCCCCGGGGGGGGGGGCGGAAACCCGGCCGCGGGGGCGGCCGGGGGGGGGCCGGGGCCGCCGCCCCCCCGCGGGCGGGGGGGGCC
>NZ_JBHYVA010000096.1:2100-17863 GCF_042750055.1 Streptomyces sp. NPDC059456 | reverse complement strand
GAGTCGAAGAGGTCACATACGGTGAACTCCTCGCCCTCCCGCAGGTACCCCCCGAGGAAGATCGCGCTCTTCCCCATGAACGCGCCGAGCTCCAGAAGATCGCCCGGCTGTTCCTCCCCGCCGGTCCGGCGGGTCAGGAACCAGTCGAAGAGCACCTGGTCATAGCCCGAGAACCACCCCTTGACCTGGCTGTACGCGGTGGGTGCGGGCGGAGCCGGCTCGCCGTCGGGGGTGGTGACGGGAGCTTGGGAAACGTGCGACACGGAGAGCAGCCTCCAGTGAAACGGCATCGGATCAACGCTGATACCCGGCCGGGTAGGCCGACTTTAAGCCCCCGAACAGCCGTCTGACGAGACTTTGTACCCAGCGGACAGAACGACCGGCTCCGATTTCCCGTCTTGCTCCCGATTGGCCCCGTGATCTTCCCGCGGACGCCGGGCCCCGGCCGGGCCGGATCCGGCCCGCGTGGGCTTCAGCCCCGGAGCTTGGGAAGGGTGGGGAGACCGGGGCGGCTGCGGTGGCCCAGGCGCTGGGCGGCGGTGTTGCGCACGCGTCGTGTGCGGCCCGCGGTGGCGAGCAGGTCCAGGGCCTCGAACGAGCTCAGCGACTGGACGGCGGTGAGCTGGCACCAGTCGGAGGCGACGGTGAGCTCGGCCGCCGACCACGGCCCGCCGTCCGTGATCGCCTTGAGCAGGGTCCACTCGCGCAGCCGGCGGGCCGGGAAGGCGCGGGCGCCGATCGCGGCGCCCATGGCCCGCGCCCAGTCGGGAAAGCCCGGGTCGGTCAGCAGGCGGGGGGCACGGCGGCCGAGGTGGGTGACCACCGCGCTCTCGGCCATCACCGGGTCGCGATCGCGCAGCACGGCGGCCACGGCGTCCGCCTCAGGTCCGACGGCCGTGCCGGCCGCGGCGGCCAGGGCGTCGAGGTGGCGGGGGTAGCGCCATTGGTCGGGCACGGTGGCCGTGCCCTCGATCCGGAGGACCGGGCTGCCCCCCGGGCGTATGTGGTTCTCGCTTCTCCCCATGCGTCCCATTCCACACGACCGCGGTGACGGGCCGGTGCGCAGGGGTGCCCCGGCAACGTCAGCCGGCGTACGCGGACCGTGCCGGGGGCGCCGGGGACACGCGGGGTGCCAGCAGGGCCTCCGAGCCCACCGGGCGGAACCCGGCGGCCTGGAAGGCCCGGATGCTGCGGGCGTTGCCCGCGGCCTGCTGGGACCAGACCGGTGCGCCGCCGGGGACGAGGTGGCGGGCGGCGCGGGCCAGGTCCCGGCCCAGGCCCCGGTGGCGGACGCCCTCGTCGACCTCGATCGCCGTCTCCCAGCGGCCCGCGACACCGCGGCCGAGTACGAGCACTCCCCCGTCGGCCGCCCAGACCCGTACGTCGTCGCGGCGGCGCAGGGCCCGGCGCACCCGGGGGTGGTCGGGGTCGGACACCTCGCGCAGCTCCAGCGGCGGGTCGCCGGGCAGCGGGCCGGCGACGGTGAGCAGGTCGATGGTGTCGGTGGCGCGGCCGGTGCGCTCCAGCAGGGCACCGAGGAAGCGCGGGTGCATCGAGGCGGCCAGGGCGTCGCAATCGACGGCGGCGAGGGTGGCGCGCACCCAGTGCGGGTCCTCGTCGGTGAACACCACGGAGTGCGCGGTGAACGCGATGACTCCCGCGTCGCGCGGGCTCGGCTGCGCCACCACGGTCGTGCCGCCGTCCGCCGGCGGGAACTGCCCGCGGGCCGCCGCGTCCAGGATGTCTTCGAGGGTGTCGCCCGTGTCCGCCATGCCCGTCAGACCTGCTCGAAGGTGAAGGACTTGATGAAACAGTCCCGGGGCTGGCCGATCGCGAAGAAGATGCAGTCCACCAGCGACTGGGCGGTCAGCGGGTCCTTCGCCGTGCGCGGGGCGTTCTCCCACTGCGGGGAGAGCGGGTCGTGGTTGTCGAAGTCCGGCGGGTAGAGCGAGATGACGCGCACGCCCCGGTCCCGCAGCCGGCGCGAGAGGACCTCGGTGAATCCCGACTGGGCGGACTTGGCGGCGTAGAAGGCGTCGTGGGCGTCGGAGCGGTGGTTGCCGGTCTCGCCGCAGCCCGAGACCATCGTCACGATGTCGGGCTTCGCGGAGTTCAGGAGCAGCGGGAGGAAGGCCTTGGTGACGAGGACGGTGCCGGTGGCGCCGGAGGCCAGGGTGTCGGCCACGTCCTCGTCGGAGGCGGAGAGCAGGTCGGGGCCGTGCTGGTAGCGGGACCCGTTGTTCAGGAGTACGTCGACGTGGTCGGCGCGGGCGGCCACCGCGGCGGCGAACTCCCTGACGGAGGCCGGGTCCGTGAGGTCGCACGCGTACGCGTGGACGCGGTCGCCGTCGTAACCCTGCGCGAGGATCTCCTCGCGGACGCGGGCGGCGGCTTCGAGGGTGCGCGCGGAGAGGTGGACCTCGGCGCCGCGGGCGGCGAACCGGAGGGCCAGGGTGCGCCCGAAGTCGCGGCCCGCGGCGGTGATGACGACGCGGTGGTGCTCGAAGTCCATGCCAGCGCTCCCGAATAGGTGGTCGCTGCACATGATCTCAGGCGCGGCGGCGCGCCGTTCGGCGGGGTGCCCAGCCGGGCTCAGGCCTCGTGGGCCTCGGGAATCTCCTGCCCGGCCAGCGGAGCGCCGGTCTCCAGCAGGGTCTTGAGGCTGGAGACGAGCATCGGCCAGGCCTGGCTGCACATGCCGATCAGGGTGCCGTCGGGGGCGAAGCCCTCGTGGCGGACGGTCAGCCGTGCGAGGGTGTCCCCGACCGGCTCGATCTCGTACGTCACCTTCGTGCGCCGTTCCCGCGCGAGCTCGGCGCGCAGCTCCTCGGCGATCCCCACGGAGGCCGCCCACTGCGGGGTGAAGGTGTGCCAGGTGTACGAGAGGCGGCGGTCGGGAACGCATTCGAGGACGACCTGCTCGGGATCGCTGGTCCGCGCCCCGCGCTCCACCCAGTCCATGGCCGACCCCACCGCCCAGTCGGTCTCGAAGCTGAGCCCCCAGTACCGCCGGGTGAGGGCGGGATCGGTGAGGGCCTCCCAGACCCGGGCGGGATCGGCCTGGATGTAGACGGTGTAGGTGATCGTGCTGTCGTTCATCCCCCCATCCTGGGCCCCGATGCCCCGCGGACCGGGGACCGACCGCCCCACGGCGGGGCCGGCCGGTCAGCCGGCGTTCAGGGCGACCGCACAGATCCCGCGTCCCGCGGCGGCGGCGCTCCGCCAGACGCGCAGGGGCCCGTCGGTGACGGGTTCGTCGCGGCAGCCGTGGTCCAGCCAGTCCCGGGCCCGTTCCTCCCGGGTGAAGGTCAGCGCCCGCTCCACGTCCGGCAGGGTCCGGCGGACCCCGGCGGCGGTGAGGAGCACGTTCCCGCACCAGCCCGGCAGCAGGGCGGCCCGGTCCGGGCCAACGGCGTGGAAGAGGGCGGTCACGGCATGGTCCTTGCGGTGCACCGAGACGAACATGTCCGCGGTGTCCGGTTCGGGCTCCCAGACGTCCTCCATCACGTGGAACGCGGGGTCGGTGATGCCGTTGCAGACGTCGTCGACGTGCTCGCCGGGCCGGGTCAGGGCCCGGAAGGAGTCGATGGCCCCCTCGTGCTCCCGGTCGGCGTACCAGCTGCGGTGGTCCGGGAGCGGGGCGCGCTGCCAGGCCTCCCAGCGGCGGCGCGCCGCCGGATGCGCACGGTCGGCCCGCAGGGCCAGAGCGAGGCGGGGAGCGAGCTCTGCGATGGCGGAATCGGGGTGGCTGCTGATCGACCAGACACTGGTGAATCCCATGACGATCACGCTACGGGGCACCACTGACAGCGCGCGGCGCGGTCACTCGTGCGGGCGGTCGTGCAGGGGATCCTCCGGGAGTTGGGTGAGGGGGGTGCGGGGTGGGGACGGGAGGCCGAGGCGGGTGCGGGCCGTGTGGACCGCGGCGAGTTCGGCGTGGCCGGCCGGTCCCCAGTCGGCGAGTTCACGGACCTGCTCCGGGGTGGCCAGCAGCCGCGCGTACTGCGGGTCCGCGGCCGGGGGCGGGCCGGTGAGGCGGCCCACGGCGCGGGGATGGGCGGCGTCGCCGGCGCGGCGGTGGCCGAGCGGCGCGGAGCCCGGCGCCGGGGGCGGCAGGTGCGCGGCGCCGGTGCTCCGGGAGATCAGGAGCAGGACCCGGCCGTCGGGGGCGAACAGCCAGGCCGCGGGCTCCCGTACGGGCAGTGCCGCGGGGGCCGGGCCGCTGTGCCAGGTGCCGTGGAACGGGGTGCGGCGGGTGCGCAGCGCCCCGAGCCGGTCCAGGGCGGTCGGCACGGTGGGGCGGCCGTCCTCCAGCAGGGCCGGGCCGCCGCCGTTGATGCGGGCGCGCAGCGCCGACAGGGCGCGGCGGGCGTCTCCCGGGTCCATCAGGCCGGGCAGGTCGGCCGGTTCGGCGAAGTGGACGGCGGTGATCTCCTGGGCGGGGAGGCGGATCGCGTCGATCCGCTCGGCGCTCCAGGTGCCGCCGTCGTACACGTACAGGATCTCCCCCGGGAAACGCATCTCGGGCGGGAACCCGGGGATGTCGGCCGGGATCCAGTCCACCGCGAGCCCGCACGGATAACTGCCGTCGACGCCGAGTTCCTCCCGCACCTCGCGGGCCGCCGCGGCGGCCGGGGCCTCGCCGGCGTCCACCGCGCCGCCGGGCAGCAGCCGGTCGGGGCGGTAGTCGACGCTCTGGACGAGGACCCGGCCGTCCGTGTCGGTGACCAGGACCACGGCTCCGGTCCAGAGCGCGGCCCGCGAAGCCCCGTACTCCTGCGGGGTCATCCACGTGCCCGGCCCGCCGCCTCCGTCGCCGCCGTCGTCGTCCGTCACGGCCTCGTCGGTCAGCTGCGGCATCGGGACTCCGTTCACCGTGGATGGGCCTTCCGCCCGTGCAAACAGCCCGTACGGCCCGCGGGTTACGCCGGCCGGGCATCCCGGACCGATGACCACGGCTTTGCCGTCCCCATACCTGCTTATTACCTTGTTACGTCCTCGCTGGTACGTTCGCGTCGCGGACTGGCGGCCTGAGAACCGCCGGTCCGACCACGTCACGGGACCCGGACCGGACCCGCACCGAGGAGCGCCGGTCGCGCCGCCCACCCGGCCCGGATCCGGGTCCGGATCCGGGTCCGGCCCCCGCGTCACTCTTTCGCGTGAGGGCGTGTAGGTCCGCCCGGTTCCGTACGGCAAGCTGGGCGGATGCAGTTGCGCCGGGTGGCCGTGCCCCTGCCCTTGATGCTCGCCACGCTGGCGCTGACCGCCGGGTGCGTGACCGTACGGCCGAGCGGGCCGCCGGCGCCGGCCCCTACGGCTCCGGCGGCGGACCGGACGCCGGCGGTCGGGGCCCTGCCGCTGGGCCGCCTCCCGGCGTCCGAGCCCCCGCCCGCCTCGCCCGCGGCCGTTGCGGAACCGGCAGCTCCCGCGCCGCCCGAGGACGACCGCACACCACGGCGCTCCGGCGACGGCGCACCCGGCCGCCCGGCCCACCCCGCGCACCCCGCCCCGGCACCGGAGCCCCGCAAGCGGCCGCCCGCCCGGCCGAAGCCCCGGCCCGCACCGCAGCGCGCGTACGACATGACCGCCCTGTGCGAGGCGGCCAAGGGCACGGTCTCCCCCGAGATCGTGGCCCTCTGCGGCTAGGGCCCGTCTTTCGGACCGGGCCGGGCGGGATCATCCGAGTGGACCCGGCCCGGCTGCCGGGTGTCGGGGGGCGGGTTCGCTTGGATGGGCGGCGCGGGTCCGACCGGCGGCCCGTACCGCCCCCATCCCAGGGAGTCGCCATGGCGAAGATCGCCCTGTTCGGCGCGACCGGCACCATCGGAACCCGCGTGCTCCACGAAGCGGTCGGCCGCGGCCACCGGGTCACCGCCGTCGTCCGCGACCCCGCGAGGCTCGGGGATTCCGCGGACTCCGCCGATGTCGCCGATTCCGCGGACGAGGTGCTTCAGGGCGACGTCCTCGACCCGCACTCCGTCGCCGAGGCGGCCGCCGGCCGGGACGTGGTCGTCAGCGCCGTCGGCCCCGGGTCCGGGGACCCGGGGGTTCTCGTGGCCGCCGCCAAGTCCCTGATCGGCGGCATCTGCACGCTCGACCAGGACGCCAGGCCCCGTGTGCTCGTCGTGGGCGGGGCGGGCTCGCTCCGCACCCCCGCGGGTCCGCTGGTCTGGGACGCGGCGGGCGTCCCGGAGCCGGTCCGGGCCCTGATGCACGCCCACGGGGAGGCGCTGGACTTCCTGCGCACCGTGCCCGTCGAGGAGGTGCGCTGGAGCTGCCTGAGTCCCGCGGCCGACATGGCTCCGGGCGAGCGCACGGGCGCGTACCGGCTGGCCCTCGACGACCTGGTCGCCGACGAGGGCGGCGGCAGCCGCATCTCGGCCGAGGACTACGCCGTGGCCCTGGTCGACGAGATCGAGCGCGACGCGCACCCGGGCAAGCGGTTCACCATCGGCTACTGACCGGCGATGACGTCCTTGCCGTCCGCCGCGGCCGCGTCCGGCGCGGCCGGCGCGTCCGCCGCGTACGTCGCCACGAGCTCGGCGCCGAGCCGGGCCAGCCACTGCCGTACCTCCGGCGGCTCCAGGACCTCGACCCCCGCCCCCAGTCCGGCCAGGTGGCCGGCCAGGGCCTTGGGGGCCGGGCCGTCGACCCACACCTCCGTCCAGCCGTCGGGCAGCGGACCGCCGACCCGCACCCGGCCGCCGAGGAACCGTTGCAGCAGGCCCAGGGTGCCGGGATGGACCCGGGCCCGCGCGGAAACCGCGTTCATGCCCTGCTGGAAGGCCCCGGACAACTCCTGCCAGGCGGCGGCCAGATCGAAGCCGGGCGGCCGGACCACCGGTTCGCCGGTCGGCTCGACGGAGCGGACCCGGCTGAGCCGGAAGGTGCGCAGCCCCTGGTCCGTACCGGCGACGAGATAGTCGACGCCCGCCTTGGCGACGAGGCCGAGGGGGTCGACGGTGCGCTCGCCGGCCGGTTTGCCGACGCCCGCGTACCCGAGGCGGACGCGGATCCCGTCCACGACGGCGCCCTGGAGCGCGGAGCGGTGGGCGGCGTCGGCGGTGACGGCGCTGCGGGACCAGTCCGTGGCGTCCACGACCCCGGCGCGGGTGGCGGCCCGGGCCTGCTCCCGCAGGCCGGGTGGCAGGGCCCGGACCAGCTTGCGCAGGGTGGTGCGCAGTTCGGGAGTGGCCGTCATGGGCCCGGCGACGAGGAACAGCGCCCGGATCTCCTCGGCGGTCAGCCCGGTGAGGTTGGTCCGCGCCCCGCCGACGAGCGACCAGCCGCCGCCGCGGCCCCGCTGCGAATAGACGGGTATGCCGGACGCGGCCAGGGCCTCCAGATCACGCCGGGCGGTGCGCTCGGAGACCTCCAGTTCGGCGGCCACTTCGGAGACCGTGACCCGGCCGCGTTCCTGGAGGAACAAGAGGGTCGCCACCAGCCGGTCCGCTCTCATCTGCCGTCCCCCTCCCGCCGCGGCGGGTTCCGTCGATCCGGTCGTTTTCATTCTCTTCGGAAAACAGGCCAGAAGGTGGCCACTTTGCCTCCCAGGATGAACTCATGACTGAAACCACGCAGCTCACCGAAACCCCGTCCGCCTCCGCCACCTCCTCTTCTTCCTCCGCTTCCTCCGCCTCCTCCGCTTCCTTCGACCCGCGGGCCGACCTCGCCGCGGCCGTCGAGCTTGCGGGCCGCACCCTTGCGGCCGTCCGGCCCGAGCAGTACGGCTCCCCCACTCCCTGTGACGATTTCGACGTGCGCCGGCTCTCCAGCCACCTCGTCGCCGTGGTCCGCCGGATCGCGGTGATCGGGCGCGGCGAGGACCCGTTCAGCGTCCCTTCCTTCGCCGACGAGATCGCCGACGGCGGGTGGGCCGCGGCCTGGGAGCCGGGGGCCCGTGACGTCGCGCAGGTGTGGGCGGACCCGGAGATCCTCGGCCGCACGCTGCGTCTGCCGATGGGCGTCCTGCCCGGTGCGGCAGCGGCGGCCGTCTACACGCACGAACTCGTCGTGCACACCTGGGACCTGGCCAGGGCGACCGGTCAGCAGCCGGAGTGGGACCCGGCGCTGATCGAGCGGGTGCGCGCCGTCGTGACCAAGGCGCTGCCCGCCGAAACCCGCGGTGGCCGGATCCCGTTCGCCGAGGTCGTGGCCGTGGACCCGGAGGCCCCGGCCATCGACCGGCTGGTCGCCTGGGCGGGCCGCCGGCCCTGAGGCCTGGTCTTGCAGGCCGGGCCCTAAGGAGGGGTCCCGAGGCCGGGCCCGCTCTGCGGTTAATGGGTGGATGGCCCCGCTCCGGATACCTAGAGTGACGGGGCACCACGTCGTCGAGCAGGAGCCGGTCATGCGCACGCACTATCCTCGCACCCCGCATCTGCCCTGGTCGCCGGGGGCGGCGGCGGACGACGTGCGTGCCCTCGGACTCACCGGGCTGGCCGGGCGCGAGGTCGTGGTCACCGAGAAGCTCGACGGGGAGAACACCACCCTGTACGCGGACGGCCTCCACGCGCGTTCCCCGGACTCGGGCCACCATCCCTCGCGGGCCTGGGTCAAGGGGCTGCAGAGCCGGATCGGCGCCGGCATACCGGCCGGGTGGCGGGTGTGCGGGGAGAACCTGTACGCCCGCCACTCGCTGCCCTACGAGGACCTGGACAGCTGGTTCTACGGTTTCTCGGTGTGGGACGGGGAGCACTGCCTCGACTGGGACCGGACCGTGGGATTCCTGCACGGCCTCGGCGTGCCCTCCCCCCGCGTGCTCTGGCGGGGCGTCTTCGACGAGCGCGCGCTGCGCAAGCTGCGGCTCGACACCGCACGGCAGGAGGGCTACGTCGTCAGGACCGTGGCCGGGTTCGAGCGGGCGGACTTCGGTCGGTGCGTCGCCAAGTGGGTGCGCGGCGGGCACGTGCAGACCGACACGCACTGGATGTACGCCCAGGTGGTGCCGAACGGGCTCGGCCCGCAGGCCGCACTGTGGGCCGTGCGGTCGGGCTCCGAGCCCGACGCGGCGCAGCTGTCGGCGGCCCTCGGCATGGATCCCGTACCGGGCGTCGCGGTCGAGCCGGTCGTCGCCGAAGTGGCGGGCCGGCTCGACGCGTCGGGCCGCACCGGGGAGGCCCGGCTGGCCGGCGTACTGGCCGCCGTACTGCACCGCGCGCCGCGGGCCCGGATCGCGGCGCGGCTGGCGGCGGGGCCGCTCGGCATGCCGACGGCCCGGCGGGTCGCCGACCTGGTCGGGCTGTACCCGCGCCTGCAGCGGCCGTTCCCGGACGAGGGCCGACGGGCCGGGCTGGTCCGGATGGCCGCCGCCGCCGATCTCGGGGCGCTCCACGCGCTCGCCGGGGCGGCGGCCGCGGGGGACGCCGGGGCGCGGGAGTGCGTGGAGTGGTCCGCACTGTGCGCAGAGGAGGCGGGGCTGCTCGGCCCCGACCCGCTGGGTCCGCTGCGCGCCGGGCTGCGGGAGGCCCTCGCGGGTCTCCATGCGGACGCGGCCGACCGGTGCTGGGCCCGGGCCCGGGAGGCGTTCGGGCGGGGCGGGATCTCCACCGCCGAGGAGGCGGTGGCCGCGACCTGGCGGTGGCGCGACGGCGGCTTCCCGCAGCTGGTGCAGCTGTGCGGGCCCTCCGGCAGCGGTAAGAGCACGTACGCCCGGAGCCTGCCGGGCGTGTCCGCGTACATCGGTCTCGACGATCTGCGCGCGGCGCGGGGTTCCCGCTCCGACCAGCGGGCCAACGCGGACGTGCTGCGCGAGGGCCTGGACCGGCTGGACGCGGCGCTCGCGGCGGGCGGCACCGTGGTGTGGGACGCCACCTCCCTCACGGAGCAGCAGCGGGGCCTGGCCGGTGCGGTCGCGCAGCGCCACGACGCGCTCGTCACCCAGGCCGTGGTGCTGGTCGAGGAGGCGGAGCTGGTCCGGCGCAACGCCGTCCGCCCGCACCCCGTACCGGCGCAGGTGCTGACCGCACAGCTGCACCGCTTCAGTCCGCCGTATCCCGGGCAGGGGCCGGCGCACCGCATCCGGTACGTCGGCGCGGGCGGGACCGTGGAGGACACGGCGGGCGCCCTCGGCGCGGCTGCGGCGCAGCCGGCCGCGGCGACACCGACGGAAACAGCACCGGCACCGGCACCGGCGGCAGGGGGCGAGGACCGCTGATGCGTACCAGTGAGGAGCTCTACCACCAGGTCCGCTGGGACCCCCGGTTCGATCCGGCGCGGTTCGTGTTCGGGCTGCACCAGCGCGGGGCGCCGCCGAAGCGGATCCCGCTGCACTCGTTCGTCCCCGGCGGCGACATCCCGTGGCACCGGGTGCTGTTCGTCGAGGCGGACGGCGAGCTGGTGTGGGACCGGGCGAGCGGTGTGGACCTCATCGACTCCACCCTGGCCGGCCGGGTCCGCGCACCGCGGCTGCTGCGCGCCCCCTTCTTCACCGCACGCACCCCGCACGCATGGGATCCGGCGGGCGGCGGCGCCTGGCGGCCGGCCGGAGCCGGGCACGTGACACCGGATCCCGCCCCGGCGCCGCAGCGCGTCCGGCTGCTGACCTGGAACACGCTGTGGGACCGCTACGACGCCCCGCGCATCGACACGGCCCGGCGCAGGCCGATGCTGCTGGCCGACCTGGCGGCCGCCGACGCGGACGTGATCGCCCTCCAGGAGGTCGAACCCGAGCTGCTCGGGATGCTGTTGGCGGCGCCGTGGGTGCGTGCCGGGTACACGGTGGGCACGGACCCGCGCGGCAAGGACGTCGCCGCGAGCGGACTGCTGGTGCTGAGCCGGCTGCCCGTCCGGGAGGCGGGGCTGCACCTGCTGGGGCCGCACAAGGCGGTCGCGGCGGTGACGGTGGACGGCGCGGACGGCCCGCTGGTCGTGGCCTGCGTCCATCTGACGAGCGATCACACCGAGAACGGAGCCGGTCGCCGCAGTACCGAACTCGCCAGGATCTCCGAGGGGTTGGGCGGCATCGAGGCCGATGTGGCGCTGCTCGGGGACTTCAACGACGGCCGCTGCGGAGCGCAGGGGCCGGCCGCGGCGCTGGGCATGCGCGATGCCTGGAGCGAGGTGCACGGGGCGCAGGACGCCACGCCGACCTTCGACCCGGTGGCCAATCCGCTGGCCGCGGTGGGCTCGCTGTCGGGACGGGCGGCCCGGCTGGACCGGGTCCTGCTGCGCTCGGCGGACGCACGGGTGCGGGAGGCGGTGCTGCGCGGCAACACCCCGGGAGCGGAGGGGCTGTTCATCTCCGATCACTTCGGGGTCGAGGCGGTGGTGGACTTCGGGGTACGGGACGAGGGGCGCGCCGCGGTGCTCGATGTACGGGCGACCGCGCGGACGGCGGTGGCCTGGCTGCCGCCGCACGATCCGGTGGTGGAGGAGCTGCGCCGCGCGCACGACCCGGCCGCCGGCCGCTGGCCGGCGCACGTGAACCTGCTGTTCGGTTTCGTACCGGAGTCCTCGTTCGAGGCGGCGCTGCCGCTGCTGGCCGAGGCGGCCGCGCAGACGGCGCCGTTCACGGCCCGGCCGGCCGGGGTGTACGACTTCGGGCACCGGGAGGACGCCACGCTGTGGCTGGACCCGGCGGCGGCCGGTGAGGCGCCGTGGCAGCAGTTGCGCCGGAGCCTCGCCGAACGGTTCCCGGGCTGCCGGGGCCGCGACGGCTTCACCCCGCACCTGACGCTCGGGCGCAGCCGCGATCCGCAGCGGGCGCGGGCGGAGTTCGCCGCGCGGCTCGGCGGGTCCGGGGCGGGCGCGCCGGTCGGGGTCGGGGAGCTCGCGGTGCTCTCGCGCCGCGGGGACGAGCCGATGCGGGTCCGGGCGACGGTGGAACTCGGCACCGGCGCCTGGCGTTGGATCCCGGAGCCGCAGACACCCCCGACCCCACAGGCCCCGGTCCCGCACGCCCCGGCTCCGGAGGTCTCGGCCCCGCGAGGCCCCGCTCCGCAGGCCCCTGCGGTGTCCGGGCCCGGTGCCCGGTCCGCGGCCGAGCAGGTCCGGGCGCGGATCGCGGGGGCGTTGGGCAACGGGGTGGTGCACCTCGCCGGATCCCGGCGGATGGGCTGCGCGCTGCCGGACGCGGACGTCGATCTGGTCGCGGTCCTGCCGGGGGCGCCCGGCATCGCGGAGGTGCGGGAGCGGGTCGCGGCAGCACTGCCGGAGGCCGAGCGGATGCGGGAGGTCGTCGGTGCCCGGGTGCCGGGGCTGCGGCTGCGGGTGGCCGGACTGGACGTGGACCTGGTGGTCGTCGCCACGGGCGGACTGGATCCGGCGCAGGCGGTGGGACGGCGGGCGGAGCTCGGCGAGGCCGCCTCGATCGCCCTGAGCGCCGTGAGCGACGCCGATGCGGTACGGGAGTTCGTCGGCCCGGAACGGCAGGCGGCATTCGCCCGGCTGGCCCGGGAGGTCAAGGCGTGGGCCCGCGCCCGGGGGCTGGACTCGGCGCCGTTCGGCGGGCTGCCGGGTCTGGCCTGGGCGGTGCTGGCCGCCCGTACGGTCCGCGACGCCGTCGACCCGTCCCCCGCGGCCCTGCTGCAGGAGTTCTTCGGGACCTGGGCCGCCTGGGACTGGCGTGACCCGGTCGCCCTGACGCCACCCGCCCCGGCGCCGGACACGGACCCGGACCCGGACGCGGACACGGACACGGACCCGGGCTCCGCCCCTGCGCCCGTCACGGTCCTGACCCCCTGCGCGCCGGTCCGCAGTTGCACGGCGCAGGTCGGCCCGGGGCTGCTCGACCTGCTGGTGCGGGAGCTGTACCGCACGTGGGAGGAGGGCGAGGCCGGAGCGGGCCACGGGGTCGCGCCGCTGCACCGTCGGCACGCCGGCTGGGCGGTGGTGACCGTACGGGCCGACGAGCCACGGGAGTTCGAGGAGCGGCTGGGCCGGGCCCGGGGCCGGATGCGGGCGCTGCTCGGCGCTCTGGCGGAGGCCGGTGTCCGGGAGGCGCACGCCTGGCCGCGGCCCTTCGCGCTCTCCGCCACCTCGGCCCGGTACGCGATCGGTCTCGGCTCGGCCCCGCCGGACGCGGCCGGTCTCGCGGCGCTCGCGGGCCGCTGGTCCGCCGACCTCCCGGGCGTCGAGGTCGACCGGGCGGAGTGCGGCGCGGTCCCCACCCTCACGGTCCCCACCCTCGCGGTGCCCGCGCCTTCGGTTCCCGCCCTCCCCGACGCCAAGTAACGAACGCATGGCGGCGGCGCCTCTCCCCTCGGGATCACTCTCCGAACACTGACGGGGTGTGACACGTTCCGTCCCGCCCAGCGGGCGCGGCGGGACAGAGCGGTCACACGTCTCAGTAGATTGCGGCCACCTTTTTTCGTCAACACTTTTCACAAGGATTGAAGAAACCCCGAGTTCACTGGCCTCAGCGGCAATTGACACCCTCTCAAGCCTTCAATTCATGAACGCTGGAACCCTTGACGCTCCACCTGACGGGCAGTTCACTCACGCTTCGATCCCCCGGATCGATCCCCGATGTCAGGAGAGCCCCCATGCCCCGCCTCTCGGACCATCCCCCGCGACCGGCGGTCGCGGCCCTCGCCGCCGCCCTCGTCGCGGCCCTCCTCGTCCTGCTGCCGGGTACCGCCGCCCAGGCCGCGCCCGTGCTCCTGTCCCAGGGCAGACCCGCCACCGCCTCCAGCCAGGAGAACGGCGGCACGCCCGCGTCCGCCGCCTTCGACGGCGACACCACCACCCGCTGGTCGAGCCAGTTCGCCGACCCGCAGTGGATCCAGGTCGACCTCGGCGCCCCCGCCCGGCTCAGCCAGGTCGTACTGCGCTGGGAGACCGCCTACGCGACGGCGTACCGGATCGAGCTGTCCGAGGACGGCACCCACTGGAGCACCGCCCACTCGACGACCGCCGGAACCGGCGGGGTGCGGACCCACGAGCTCACCGGGACCGCCCGCTACGTGCGCGTCACCGGCACCCAGCGCGCCACCCCGTGGGGCTACTCGCTCTACGAGTTCCAGGTGTTCGGCACCACCGACGGCGGCCCCGCCCTCCCCGGCGGCGGCGACCTCGGCCCCAACGTCATCGTGTTCGACCCGTCGACGCCCGGCATCCAGGCCCGGCTCGACGAGGTGTTCCGGCAGCAGGAGTCGGCCCAGTTCGGCGCCGGCCGCTACCAGTTCCTGTTCAAGCCGGGCACGTACAACGGCCTCAACGCCCAGATCGGCTTCTACACCTCCGTCTCGGGACTGGGCCTCAGCCCCGACGACACCACGATCAACGGTGACGTGACCGTCGACGCCGGCTGGTTCGGCGGCAACGCCACGCAGAACTTCTGGCGTTCGGCCGAGAACCTCGCGCTCAACCCGGTGAACGGCACCGACCGCTGGGCCGTCGCCCAGGCCGCGCCGTTCCGCCGCATGCACGTCAAGGGCGGTCTCAACCTGGCCCCCGACGGTTTCGGCTGGGCCTCCGGCGGCTACATCGCCGACTCGAAGGTCGACGGCCAGGTCGGCAACTACTCGCAGCAGCAGTGGTACACCCGCGACAGCGCGATCGGCGGCTGGGGCAACGGCGTCTGGAACCAGGTCTTCTCCGGGGTGCAGGGAGCACCCGCCCAGTCGTTCCCGGACCCGCCGTACACCACGCTCGACTCCACGCCCGTCTCCCGGGAGAAGCCCTTCCTGTACCTGGACGGGGCCGAGTACAAGGTCTTCGTCCCGGCCGAGCGGGTGGGCGCCCGCGGCACGTCCTGGGGCAACGGCGCGCCCCAGGGCACCTCACTGCCGCTGAGCCGGTTCTACCTGGTCAAGCCCGGCACCACCGCGGCGACGATGAACCGCGCGCTGGCCCAGGGCCTGCACCTGCTCTTCACCCCCGGCGTCTACCACGTCGACCAGCCGATCCGCGTGGACCGCGCGGACACGGTCGTGCTGGGCCTGGGCCTGGCCACGATCGTCCCCGACAACGGGGTGAGCGCGATGAAGGTCGCCGACGTGGACGGAGTGCGGCTCGCCGGATTCCTGATCGACGCGGGCCCGGTCAACTCGCCGAGCCTGCTGGAGGTCGGGCCGGCCGGCGCGAGCACGGACCACGGCGGCAACCCGACGACCGTCCAGGACGTGTTCATCCGGGTCGGCGGCGCCGGCCCCGGGAAGGCCACCGTCGGCATGGTGATCAACAACCACGACACGATCGTCGACCACACCTGGATCTGGCGGGCCGACCACGGGGACGGCGTGGGCTGGGAGACCAACCGCGCCGACTACGGCTTCCGCGTCAACGGGGACGACGTCCTCGCCACCGGGCTGTTCGTCGAGCACTTCAACAAGTACGACGTGGAGTGGAACGGGGAGCGCGGCCGCACGGTCTTCTTCCAGAACGAGAAGGCGTACGACGCCCCGAACCAGGCGGCGGTCCAGAACGGCTCCACCAAGGGCTACGCGGCCTACAAGGTGGCCGACTCGGTGACCGCCCACGAGGGCTGGGGCCTGGGCAGCTACTGCTACTACAACGTGGATCCGACGATCCGTCAGGACCGCGGATTCCAGGCGCCGGTGAAACCGGGCGTGAAGTTCCACGACCTGCTCGTCGTCTCGCTAGGCGGCAAGGGCCAGTACGAACACGTCGTCAACACCACGGGCGCGCCCACCTCGGGCACGTCGACGACCCCGTCCACGGTGGTTTCGTACCCCTGACCCACGCAGGCGCGGTGCGGCTCCCCCGGCCGCGGGGGGCCCGCCCCCACCGGGGGCCCACGCGCCCCCGAGGGGGGCCCGGGGGCGCGTCGGGGAGAAAAGGCGCCCACGCGGGCGCGACAACA
>NZ_JBHYVA010000096.1:0-2090 GCF_042750055.1 Streptomyces sp. NPDC059456 | reverse complement strand
GGGGTTTTTCCCCCCCCCCCCCCCGGCGGGCGGGGGGGCCCCCCCCCGCCCGCCCCGCCCCGCCCCGTCCGGGGCAACCTCGCCCAATCGGTGGGCGCGGCGGCGGCGTTCTGCGAGACTCGGCTCAACGGGGCGGCACAGAAGGCCGGAAGGGCACGGGGAACCGCATGCAGCCGATCATCATCGTCCTGATCATCGTGGTGGTCGTGTTCTTCATCGCGATGGTCAAGGCGGTCCATGTGATCCCGCAGGGGAGCGTCGCCGTCCTCGAACGCCAGGGCCGCTACACCCGTACCCTCCGCGCGGGCCTCAACGTCGTCGTCCCGTTCATCGACTCGATCCGCAACCGCATCGACCTGCGCGAACAGGTCGTACCGTTCCCGCCCCAGTCGATGACCGGCCAGGACAACCTGACCCTCGACATCGACACGGTCGTCTACTACCAGGTCTCCGATCCCCGCGCCGCGACGTACGAGGTCGCCAGCTACATCCAGGCCATCGAGCAGCTCACGGTCACCACCCTGCGCAACATCATCGGCGGCATGGACCTGGAACGGATCCTGACCTCCCGCGAGGAGATCAACGCCGCCCTGCGCGGAGTCCTCGACGAGGCCACCGGAAGGTGGGGCATCCGCGTCAACCGCGTCGAGCTCAGGGCCATCGAGCTGCCCGCGGCCGTCCGGGCCGCGGTGGAACGGCAGCTGGCCGCCGACCGCGACCGGCGCTCGGCGATCCTCCAGGCGGAGGGCGCCCGCCATTCCGAGATCCTGCGTGCCGAAGGGGAAAAGCAGGCGGCGGTCCTGCGTGCGGAGGGCGAGGCGGCGGCGGCGCAGATCCACCGCAGGACTGCCCGGGCCGCCCCGGACGGCCTGCGCTTACGGCCCGTACGGCACGATCCGCTGCTGCCGGACGACCCCCGGGAGGTCGGCCGGTACCGGCTCACCGCGCGGCTCGGCGAGGGCGGGATGGGGACGGTCTACCTGGGGCTCTCGCCCGGCGAGCGGCGCGTGGCGGTCAAGGTCGTCCGGGCGGACCTGGCGGCGGACCCGGGGTTCCGGCAGCGGTTCGCGCGGGAGATCGACTCCGTGCGGCGGGTCGGCGGCTTCCACACGGCGCAGGTGGTGGACGCGTCTTCGGAGGGCGAACGGCCCTGGCTGGTGACGGAGTACATCCCGGGCCCGTCCCTGCAGCGCGTTCTGGACGAGCACGGCGCGCTGCCCACCAGGACACTGCGCGCCCTGGCGCTGGGGGTGGCCGAGGCGCTGGAGGGGATCCACGCCTGCGGGATCGTGCACCGGGACCTGAAGCCCGGCAACGTCATCATCGCGGAGTCGGGCGCCCGGGTCATCGACTTCGGGATCGCCCGGGCGGTGGGCGCCACCGCCCTGACCCGCACGGACTTCCTGGTCGGCACGCGCGGCTTCCTGGCCCCCGAGCAGCTGACGGGTGCCCCGCTGACACCGGCCGTCGACGCGTACGCCTTCGGAATGGTGCTGGCCCACGCCTGCGGGGCCGCGCCCTTCCCTCCGGGAGCCCGGCTGGAGCCCGCACTGCGGACGCTGCCCGCGGACCTGTCGGCGGTCGTGACGGCCTGCCTCTCCGCCGATCCGGCCGCGCGGCCGACGCCGGCGCAGATCCTGGAACACCTGGGCGGCGGGAAGGACCGGGGGGCCGGAGACTGGCTGCCCCCGGCCGTGCGCACGTTGGTCGGGCTCCACAACATGCCGACCGTCGACGCGGACTGAGGTGTGCTCAGACCTCGACGACGATCTTTCCGGCCGTGCGCCCGGTCCGGCTGAGTTCGAAGGCCGCCGCGAGCTCCGACAGCGGGAAGGTCTTGGCGACGGTGACCGTGAGCTGCCCGCCGTCCGCGAGCCGGCCCAGTTCGGCCAGGGCCTCGGTGTCCGGGCGCACCCACATCCACTGGCCTCCCGCGCCGAGCACCGTGTGGTCGGCGATGGAGGCGTGGCGGCCGCCCTTGGCCAGGACCGCCTGGGTGACGTCGAGGACGCCCCCGACGAAGTCCGCGGCGACGGTGACCCCGTCGGGGGCGAGCGCCCGCACCCGCTCGGCCACGCCGTCCCCGTACT
>NZ_JBHYVA010000095.1:0-17873 GCF_042750055.1 Streptomyces sp. NPDC059456 | reverse complement strand
CAACCCCCACGCCCGGCGCGGCCGTCGCGCGGCGGCGCGCTCAGCGCCGCCCCCCGCCACACCGTCATGTCGGCGGTGATCCAGTCGGGCAGGCCGCTCAGCCGCACCACCGACTTGACCTGGATCACGAGCAGCGCGATGTCTCCCGAGGGGTGCCGGACACAGATCTCGGTGCCGGGCGCCGATGCGGCCAGCGGCAGCGTGTGCTGCGTGCTCGCCTTCGTGAGGAGGCTGCACGTGTCGAGGCTGCCGGTGCCGGGGCCGGCGTACAGCTGGGTGAACACGCTCGTGTCGCTCGCCAGCTCACAGCTCTGCTTCGCGCAGTCCAGGCGGATGTCCCCCGTGCGGTCCTCCCGGTCGACCGGGTCCTTGATGCCGATCGAGTTCTTCTCGTCGAGCCGTACCTGGGGGTGGGGGACGGGCACGGGCGGCTTGGAGGCCTTCGGCGTGCTCGCCGCGGACCCGCCCGCATCGCCGGACCCGCCCGCTCCGCCGGCTCCCTCGGCTCCGGTGGTCTTGCCACTGCGCACCGGGCCGGGGGAGGCGGCCGCGGCCGCCTCGCGGTCGCGCGCCCGCATCCCCGCGTCGATGACCAGCCAGGCCAAGCCGCCCATGAAGGTCACGGACACCGTCGTCAACGCGGTGACGAGCAGAGCGGTGCGCCGCCTGCGCTTGCGCCGCTCCTCCGGCGTGAGCGCCGACGTCGGCGGCTGCCAGACCATCTGCGGCTGCGACGGCTGCGACGGCTGCGACGGCTGCGGGTCCAAGGCCCGCGTGTGGACCGACGTGGGGTGCGGGACCGGGGCCGGGACCACCAGCTCGGGGCCCGTCACCTCCCGCCAGACGGCCGGACCGCCGCCCGCGTCGGCGTCCTTGCCCAGCCGCTGCCGGCACCACGCCACGATCTCCGCCGGGGTGGCACGGTCTTCCGGATCGGCTGCCAGACACAGCGCGATCAGCGGGCGCAGAGACTCGGGCAGCCGGGACAGGTCGGGCTCGGAGTGCACGATCCGGAACAGCACGCTCACGGAGGGGCCGTCCCCGTACAACGGCTCGCCCAGCGCGGCGAACGCCGCCGTCTGACCCAGGGCGAAGACATCGGTGGCGGCCGTGGTGTCGCCCGCCAGCGCCTGCTCGGGGGCCATGTACTGGGGCGTGCCGATGGCGCTGCCCGTGACGGTGGGCGCTGTGGTGCCGGACGCCAGCGAGATGCCGAAGTCGATGACCCGGGGCCCGTCGGCGGCCAGCAGCACGTTCGACGGCTTCAGGTCACGGTGCACGATCCCCGCACGGTGGATGACCTCCAGGGCCTCGGCCACCCCGGCCACCAGCCACAGCACGGCGGGCACCGGCAGCGGTCCGCGCCGGGTCACGGCCTCCGACAGCGAGGGCCCCGGTACGTACACGGTGGCCAGCCAGGGCGTCGTCGCGTCCACGTCGGCGTCGATCAGCTCGGCGGTGTACGCGCCCCGGACCCGCCGGGCCGCCTCCACCTCGCGGCGGAACCGCCGCCGGAAGGCCGGGTCCTCGGCCAGTTCCGGCCGCACCACCTTGATCGCCACGGGGCGGCCGCCCGGAGTGTGCGACAGGTAGACCCGGCCCATGCCGCCCGCGCCGAGCCGGGCCGCGAGGCGGTACCCGGCAACGGTCTGCGGATCGTCCTCCCGCAGCGGCTGGAACACTTCGGCCGCGCTGTTCATCGGTCTCCCCCCGACTCCGCCGATCAACCGATGAGTTGATCGCCCTTCACCCTAAGTCGCGGGCCGGGAAGGGGAACGGCCGGGAGCCCGCCGTCAGCCCGCCGAGGCGGCTGCGTCCTCCTCGACGGCCTCGACGCCCGGCAGCGACCGGAGCGCCGCGACCTGGGCGGGGTCGAGCCGGGCGGCGAAGCCGTGCAGGGTGTGGTCGTAGACGTGGACCGGGGTGACGCCGACCAGCCGCGCCACGTCCGCGGGGTCGAGGTCCCTCCGTACGGTGACGATGTACGTGGGGTGGTCGACGGGGGCCGCGCGGTCGACGGGGGCCGCGTACGGGACCGGTTCCCGCACGGCGGCCGCGGCCGGGGCGGGGATGGCGGTCAGGGCGGCCAGTACGACGACGGCGGCTGCGGGCAGGGTCCGGCTCACACGGGTGCGCATGGGGCGAGGCCATCACGTGCGACGGCGCAGGTCAACGACGTCCTCGGGGGTGGCGGGGGCACCGGGGGCGCACCGGCCGCGCGCTCCCCGGGGTGGTGGCGGGCCATACGGGTGGTCTTGCCGGAGCGCCGGGGACCGGGCGGACGTGGTCGTGGCCTGGACGGCGCAGGGGGATAACCCTTTCTGCAGCGGGTGGGACAGCAGGTGCGGAAGCTGCCGACGCGTGATCCGCCTGGCGGTGCACGGCGGTTCAGGACGTGCCGGGGTGGCACCGATGGAAGGAAGGCCGCCCCCGCAGAGGCACTCGTCCTCGCCGGGGCGGCTGCTTCATGCCGACCTTCCGGCCCACCGCCTTCAGGGAGTTCCCTCCATGCGCCTGCTCGCACGCCTGGCCGCCGCCGCCCTCCTCACCGTGCCCGCGGTCGCGGCCGGCACGGCCGCCGCCGACACGCCGGAACCGACTCCGGTGCCACTGCACACCGCCGAGAACGCGGTGCCCGGCCAGTACATCGTGACGCTGGAGAAGGGGCAGGACGCGGCGAAGGTCGCGCAGCAGCTGGGTCTGAAGCCGACGTTCGTCTACACGAAGGCGATGACCGGCTTCGCGGTCCCGCTGACCCCGCTCCAGTTGCAGATCGTCCGGGTGAGCCTCGGGGTGAAGTCCGTGGAGGAGGACGCCGCGGTCCAGTCCATCCCGACGCCGAGCAGGACTCCGGGTCTGCGGGCGCCGTCCTCGTCGTGGGGCCTGGACCGGATCGACCAGAAGAACCTGCCGCTCGACACCGACTTCACCACCCAGGGCAACGGTGCCGGGGTGACCGCGTACATCCTCGACACCGGCATCGACTACGCCCACGACGAGTTCGGCGGGCGCGCCACCTTCGGCTTCGACGCCATCGGCGACGGGCGGCTCGGCCAGGACTGCCAGGGCCACGGCACGCACGTCGCGGGCACGGTCGCCGGCAGGACGTACGGGGTCGCGCGCAAGGCGAACCTGGTCAGCGTCCGCGTCCTGGGCTGTGACGGCAAGGGCACCTGGTCGGGGATCATCGCGGGCATGGACTGGGTGGCCAAGAACGCCAAGCAGCCGGCCGTCCTGAACGGCTCCCTGGGCGGGGACCTGTCGACCGCCGTCAACGACGCGGCCACTGCCCTGTCCGACGCGGGCGTGCTGCCGGTGGTCGCGGCGGGCAACTCCGCGAAGGACGCCTGCTTCGTCTCGCCGGCGTCCGCCCAGCGCGTGGTGACGGTCGCGGCGAGCAACCAGTACGACGAGGAGACCTCCTTCTCCAACTGGGGCAGCTGCGTCACCCTCTACGCACCCGGGCAGGCCGTCGTCTCCGCGAAGCTGGGCGGCGGCAGCGTGGCCCTCGACGGCACGTCGATGGCCTCGCCGCACGTCGCCGGTGTCGCCGTCCTCTACAAGCAGGCGCACCCGGCCGCGGCGCCGGACGAGATCGCCGACTTCCTGGAATCGGAGTCCACCAAGGACGTCCTGACCAGTGTCAGCAAGACCTCGCCCAACAAGCTGCTGTTCACCGCGGGCCTCTGACCTCCCGAAGGTCCTCCTGACGAACCCGGCCCGCAGCCCGATCGCGGATAGGCTGCGGGCCGAGGGGGGATCATGAACACGCCACCGCCGCTCGTGCAGCGGCTGCGGGACCACGTACGACTCGCCGCGGCCTGTGCGTTCAGCGCGGTGGCGGTGCTGTACGCCGTCCTGTGCGCGAAGTTGACCGTCGTGGACATGACCGACGGCGTGTGCGACTTCGGCGGCTGCCCGCGCGGGCTGGATTCGCTGCTGTGGTGGACCCTGCTCGCCGGTCTGGCGGCTGGCGGGCTGTGGTGGTCGGTGGTGAAGGGCCGCGCGTACCGCTCCGGCACCGGCCGGACCACGGCCGTCGCCGTCGCGCTCGTCGCCCTGTGGCCCGGCTGGCTCGGCTTCTCGTGGCTGCGCGGCCCGCACATGGACCTCTTCTCGTACCAGGTCCCGGGGAGTTCGGCCGTCGGGAAGCCGCTCGGCTCCTGGGCGGGGCCCCCGGCCACCGGGTTCGTGGTCCGGGCCGGTGCGGACGGTGTGACCGGCTACGACGGGGAGGGCCGCCGCGGCTGGAGCCTGCGCGTTCCGGCAGGCGGGGCGGTGTGCGCGATGAGCGCGGACAGCCCTTCCGGTACCGGTCTGCTGACCTTCGCCACCGTGCTGGACGGCTGTGGCGGCCGCCTGGTGGCGGTGGACGTCACCTCCGGCAAGCAGCTCTGGACCACGAACATCCCGCACCTCGTGGGCCGGCCGGCCGCGGGAGGCTCCCTGGCCGTGACCGCGACCGCGGACGCCGTACTCGCATACGACCTGACCACCGGCGCCGAGCGGTGGCGCTCCCCGCTACCGGCGGGCGCCGCCGCCATGGAGGTGGCCGCCGGCCCGGACCGGGTCCTGCTCCTGGCCCGGACCGAAGCGGGAGTCGAGCTGTTCGCGCTCGGCGCCCGCACCGGCGCCGTCGCCTGGCGGTACCCGATGCCGGTCGGGTACGAGTCCCCGCGCATCGCGTCGGCGTCCCCGGCCGCCGCCGTCGGTGACGGCCGCCTGCTGGTGTTCGACGAGGCGGGCCGGGTGCGCGCGGAGTCGCAGGAGCCGTACGTCCCGACCACGGGCGAGACGGAGTGGCTGGTCGTCGGCGACGTGCTGTACGCGTCGGTCCCGGAGCGGGAGCAGCGGGAGCTGCTGGCGGCGTTCTCCCTGACGGACGGCCGCCACCTGTGGACCCGGTCCTTCGAGAACGACTGGCGGGTCCGGGCCCTGGCCGCCGACGGCCGGTCCGGCCGGATCGCCGTGGTCACGGAGGGCGCGTACCACCACCTCTGGCACCTCGACCCGCGCACCGGGAAGCCGGACGGCGAGTCGACGGTCCTGCGGGGCCTCCGGCTGGGCGAGTCGTTCGCCCTCCACGGGAGGACGTTCGTCAACCTCGACGCCGACGGCAGCCTGCCCCCGATCTTCGACGTGGCCCCGACGATCGGCTGGTGAGTCAGGCCGCGAAATCCTTCAGGGCCTCGGTCCTGAGCATGATGCCGACCGGGTCCGGGATCTTGGCCGTTTCGCCGTACGGGAATGTGGAGCTTTCGCGGTACGAGCCGCCGCTGGGATCGCTGTGGACGGCCACCGCGCAGTTCTGCCGGTCGATGAGCAGGTAGACCGGGATGCCGGCCGCCGCGTACCCGTCACGTTTCTCGTTGCGGTCACGCCGGTCGGTGTCCGCGTCGTGGGAGGTCACTTCCACGACCATCACGGCGCCTGAGGGGTCGGCCCATTCCCCCTGGCCCGCGAAGTGCGCGACAGGTGCGAGAACGCCGTCGGGGCGGGCACGTCCGGCGCGGTACTGCTCGACCACCAGACCCTGCTCGGGGTGTAGGTCGAGTTCGGGCCGCTGCTGCATGCACTGGCGGAGCAGCCACATGAAGATGGCCCCGTGGTCACCGTCGGGCACTGGCTTGACCTCTAGCTTTCCCGCAATGAATTCGAGCGTCACGGTTTCGGGCGCGCCGTGCTCAAGTGCTTCGAAGTCATCGAGGGTCATCTGGGGACGCCTGGTGGAGCGAGCGGACATGGAATCGCCTCCTCGACTCCATGGTGCCCTGCACGCCCGGCGAAGGACCTTGTGAAGCGCCATGTGTGACTCCGATCGGCTACGGCCTGGCATACGCTAGAGGCATATGTCGGACCGTGTTGGTCCGACCGCAGATGGTTAGACCGATCGTGTGACTTGGCGGGCCGACGGTCAGAGGCTGGTGATGAACGCCGTCCAGGCCGGGCCGTTGAAGGTGAGGTGGGGGCCGTCCGGGACCTTGGAGTCCCGGACGGGGACGAGGTCGGGGTGCGCGTCGCAGACCTCGACGCAGTCGCCGCCGTCACCGGCGCTGTGGGTGGACTTGCGCCAGGTGGCCATCTCCAGGCAGTCGCCGCCACTGCCGCCGCTGTAGCTGGACTTGTGCCAGGCCGCTGCGGACAGGTCGTACTCAGGCGTGCTGATCATGTTCGTAATCCTCCGCCACCGACTCGATCAGGGCCAGGGACTTGCGCGGTGACAGCGCGTTGGCCGTGAGCAGATCGTAGGCCAGGGCGTGATGGGTCACCGTGGCCGGATCGTCGAACAGCTGGCCTGTGCTCATGCCTTGGACGTAAGCCGGCGGGGGAGCGTCTTCGAAGGACATCAGCTTGAGGGAGCCCTCCATGGCTGCATGCGGGCCCGCAGTGAATGGGAGCACTTGCGTGATGATCCGGTATGACCGGATCAAACTGGCGATGTGTCGCAGTGCCTCGGCGAGGACCACCTTGTTCTCACCCGCCCTGCGGAGGACCGTCTCGTCGAGTACGCACCACAACAGGGGGGTTGTTGGATCAAGGAGCAGGGCGGCCCGAGCCAGTCGGTTCGTGACCAGCTCGTCGATGGTCTCCTCCGTGGCGGTCGGCTGGTACGCGCGGAAGACCTCGCGCGCGTAGGCCGGTGAGGGAATACATGCGCATAAGCTCCTGGCATATGCGCAGGCGTGGGGCGTTCTTCGCCGCGGGTTAGCTCGATGGTGTGATCATGCGGTGAGCTTCAGGCGGGGCCCGGGCCGTCCGTGCGCAGGCGGGCGTGGAGGTGTTCGTCGTGCCAGCCGTCCGCGTGGAGGAGGGCGCCGCGCATGGTGCCCTCCAGGGGGAAGCCGGCCTTCGTCGCGACGCGGCAGGACGCCGTGTTGGCCACGGAGTGGGTGATGCGCAGGCGGTGAAGGCCCAGTTCCTCGAAGGCCCAGCGGCCGACCCGGTCCGTGGCCGCGGTCATGACGCCGGTGCCGCGGCCCGCGGGCAGCAGCCAGTACAGGATCTCGCCGCTCCCGCCCGCCAGGTCGAGGTCGGCCACGCCGATCAGGCCGACGGGCGGGCCGCCCGGAGCCGGGGCCACGGCCCAGATCGCTGCGTGCTCGGAGTGCCAGCGTTCCTGCCAGCGCTCGATCCGGGACACGGCCTCGGCCGGAGACAGCATCGGCGAGCGGTTCCAGTGGCGGATGTCCGGGTCGTGGCAGGACTCGACCAGTGCGGGGGCGTCGTACGGGGTCCACGGCCGGAGCTGGAACGGGCCGGGCAGGTCCAGGACCGGCTGGGGGCGGGCCGACATGCGGCCGGGCGGGACCACCGGGGGAAGGGTCATGCGGCGTTGCGGAAGTGTGCGAGCAGCGCCTCGGCGTCTGCGGTGGTGCCCGTGATGGTGTCGAAGGCCGCGTCGGAGGGGACGGCCGGGCCCCACAGCCAGGCGTGGTGACAGCTGAAACAGAAGATCAGCTCGAACAGGGGCCGGTCGGCGGCGTCGTACGCGCGCAGTCCCCAGCCCGGCGCGAAGCAGACGCGGGCCTCACCGGGCGGCATGGACGAGAGCAGCCCGAGCGAGTCGGCGGCTTCGCGGCCGGTCCAGCGGGAGACGACGTCGCCGGTCATGGGGTCGCCGTAGCGCTCGGGGCGCGCGGAGAGGCGTACGACCTCGACGACAGCGGTGGCGGCAACGGCTTCGGCGGGGAGCTGCATATCAGTCAGTCTCCCGAACGCCGCTAGATTTTCGCTACAGCCGGCTCATTGGCCGGTGGGGTGGTGGCCGGAATTGGTTCGTGATCGGCGTTGAGGTCGGCCAGCATCTGCGGGGTGAATCCGAAGAACCAGGTGGCGGCGAAGCCCACCAGGTAGCCGGCCAGCAGCCCGCCCGCGTAGACCGCGAGGTTGGGGCCGAGCCCCGACGGGCCGTCCAGCAGCGGGAACAGCGCCCACCCGGACGGGCCGATCGCGGTGGCGCCGAAGGCGACCCCCAGCTGGTTGCCCAGCCCGACGAACGCCCCGCCGGCCGCGCCGCCCACGCAGGCGGTGACGAAGGGGCGGCCCAGCGGGAGCGACACCCCGTAGATCAGCGGTTCGCCGACGCCGAGGAAGCCCGCCGGGAGCGCGGACCTGATGGTGGTGCGCAGGGAGCGGTTGTGCGGTACCCGGCAGTAGACCGCGAGTGCGGCGCCGACCTGGCCGGCGCCCGCCATGGCGAGGACCGGCAGGAGTGCGGTGTGGCCGGTCTGCTCGATGAGGGTGGTGTGGATCGGGATCAGGGCCTGGTGCAGGCCCAGCATCACGAGCGGCAGGAACAGGCCTCCGAGGACCAGACCGGCGAAGGCGCCGCCGGTGGCGAGGAGCCAGGTCGCGAAGGAGCCGATGGCGTCGGCGACGGCACCGGCGAGGAACATCAGGCCGAAAATCGTCACCAGGCCGGAGGTCAGGACGGTGAGGGTGGGGGTGACGAGTGCGTCCAGCGACTCGGGAACCCGGCGGCGGCACAGCTTCTCGACGCGGACGGCGAGGTACGCGGCGGCGAGGGCCCCGAGGACGCCGCCCTGTCCGGGGGAGAGGTGCTGGCCGAATGCGTCGATCTTCGCGACGCCGGGGAAGACGATGATCGCGGCGACGGCGCCGCCGAGGATCGGCGTGCCGCCGAACTCCTTGGCCGTGTTGTAGCCGACGAAGACCGCGATCAGCGACATGAACCCGGAGGCGATCGCGGCGAGCGCGGGGACGACGGCGGGCAGCCGACCGGTGTTCAGCAGCACGCCGTTCAGACCGGCGATGATGCCGCAGCCGATGAGCGCCGGGATCAGCGGCACGAAGACGTTCGCGATGCGGCGCAGGAACAGCTTCACGGGGGTGCGGTTGCGGGCCTGCCGGGCCTGCTTCAACGCGGCACCCCGGTCGGCGAGTTCCGCGGCGGTGACGGGCGTACCGGTGCCGCCCGCCGGACCGGCCGTGGCCGCCCGGCCGGCCGGGGGGGGCCCCGCGGGCCGGCGGCGCCCCGCTAGGTCGTCCGCCGGGCCGCCCGGGCGGGCGCGGCGCGCCGTCCCGCGCCCGGCGGCCGGCGTGCGCCCCTCTTCGACGAGCGCCTCGAACTCCGGGGTGACGCGGGCGACGGTCCCCGGTCCGAGCACGATCTGGTAGGTGTCGTCCTCGACGACGCCCAGCACCGCGGGCAGTGCCCGCAGCGCCTGGTCGTCGACCAGGGAGCTGTCGTGCAGCGCGATGCGCAGCCGGGTCATGCAGTGCGCGATCGAGCTGATGTTGTCCGGGCCGCCGACGAGGGGGAGGATCGCGGCGGCTGTGGCGCGGTTCTTGTCAGTGGACATGTCGGGATCGCCTTGCGTCGGGGGAAACGGGGCAGTCGAACGGGGCGGTCAGAGGTCGCGGGCGAGGGCGAGGGCCTCGCGGAGGTGTCCGTGCGCGGTGGTGAGGAGGCCGGCCGCGGTGGGGCCGTCCACGGCGCCGAGGAGGACGAGGACGGCCTGCTTGACCTCGCCGCCGGTGGCGTCGAGCGCGGCTTCGATCTCCTCGTCCGGTGCGCCGGTGGCCAGGGCCACGATCCGGCGGGAGCGGGCGCGCAGCTTCTCGTTGGAGGCGCGCAGGTCGACCATCAGGTTCCCGTACGTCTTCCCCAGCCGGATCATGGTGATCGTCGAGATGAGGTTCAGGACGAGTTTCTGGGCGGTACCGGCCTTCAGGCGGGTGGAGCCGGTCAGCAGCTCGGGTCCGACGACGACCTCGATGCCGTGCTCGGCGGCCGCGGCGAGCGCCGAACCGGCGTTGCAGGACAGGCCCACGGTGAGCGCGCCGCGGCTGCGGGCGTACGCGACGGCGCCGACCGCGTACGGGGTGCGGCCGGAGGCGGAGATCCCGATGACGGTGTCGTCGGCGGTCGGCTCCAGGGCGGCGAGGTCGGCGGCGGCCAGCTCGGCGGAGTCCTCGGCGCCTTCGACGGCCTCGACCATGGCGCCGGGGCCGCCCGCGATCAGGCCGATGACCTGCGCCGGGTCGGTGTTGAAGGTGGGCGGGCATTCGCTGGCGTCCAGGACGCCCATCCGGCCGGCGGTGCCGGCGCCCGCGTAGACGAGCCGGCCGCCGCGGGCCATGCGGGGCGCGATCGCGTCGATCGCGGCGGCGATGCGCGGCAGTTGCGCGGCGACGGCGGCCGGGACGGTGGCGTCCCCGGCGTTCATGGTGCGGGCGATCTCCAGGGTGGAGAGCCGGTCGATCTCGGCCAGTTCGGGGCGGAAGGCCTCGGTGGTCAGCGTGTCGAGCTGGGCGCGCAGTGCGGCGTACGACGCGGTCATGGGCGGGGGCTCCTGGCGGTTCGGCGGGGGGCGAGTGCCTCGTACGAGGCGGCGAGCGCGGGCGCGGCGGTCTCGTACGTCTGCTGGGCGACGGCGACGAACAGGCAGTCGACGACGAGGAGCTGGCTGGTCCGGCTCGACATGGCGGCGGGACGCAGCCGGGTCTCGCGGGCGGCGGAGGTGGCCAGGACGACGTCGGCGTACCGGGTGACGGGCGCGTGGGGGTGGCCGGTGAGCGCGATGGTGGTGGCGCCGCGCTCGAAGGCGGTGCGCAGGGGGTCGATCACGTCGCCGGTCGCGCCGGAGTGGCTGATCGCGACGGCGGCGTCGCCGGGCCGCAGTTGCACGGCGCCGGTGACGGCCAGGTGGGGGTCGCCGTGGGCGTGCGCGACGAGGCCGATGCGCAGCAGCTTCTGGGCGAGGTCCTGGCCGACGAGGGCGGAGGCGCCGACGCCGTAGATGTCGATCCGGCGGGCCGTGGCGAGCGCGGTGACGGCGGCGCCCAGCGCGGCGAGGTCGAGTCCGGCGGCGGTGTCGGCGAGGGTCTGGGCCTCTTCGTGGGCCAGTTTGGCGACGACGTCGGCGATCGGGTCGTCGACGGCTATGCCGGCGGTGACGGCGGGGGCCGTGCCGGACTCCTGCCGGGCGGCGAGCGCGGCGAGGGCCAGGCGCAGGTCGCGGTAGCCGGGATAGCCGAGGAGGCGGGCGGTGCGGACGACGGTGGCCTCGCTGGTGCCGGTGCGGGCGGCGAGGGCGCTGACGGTGAGGCGGGAGCAGCCGGCGGGGTCGGCGGCGACGGTTTCGGCGACGGCCAGCACGGAGGGGGTCATGGACGGGCCGAGGCTGCGGACGCGGGCCCGCAGCGGGAGGCCGGGGGCGGGTCCGGGGCCGGGGGCCGGGGCCGGAGCTGCGGCCGGGGCTGCGGCCGGGGCGTCGCCGTCCGGCGCGGTGCGCCCCTCGCTGAAAGTTACTTTCGGGACCTCACTCATCTCTGAAATCTATTTTCGGCCCGGCCGGGGGTCAAGGCGCCATCCGGCGGCGGTGGGGGAGGGGCCTTCACCACGTGGGCCGTACGGGTTCACAATGGGCGCATGGACCACGCGACCCCCCTGGAACAGGCGCTGCACGCCGCCCGTGCCCTCGTGCTCGCCGATCTCGTCGCGGGCGAGGTCGCCGATGCCGATGTCGTCTCCCTCGTCGAGGACTCGGTCACGCACCGCCGGTGGTGGGTGGAGCAGTGGCCGGAGGGGGTCGACTACCTCGCCGGACTCGTCGCCCAGGACGTCCAGGACGCGCTGTTGGAGAAGTACGGGCGCTGGCCGCTGTGCCCGGTCTGCTCGCAGGGCGATCCGCACGCGCTGGACGTGGAGCCGGAGTTGGGACCCGATCCGCACTGGGTGTGCGGCAAGGCCGGGGTGAAGGTCGCCGCGGTCGGCGCCCTCGGCCCCGTGTTCGGGGCCGGCCGGTGAGCCGCGGGTGACGCTCTACATCGACCCGCCGACCTGGCCGGGCCACGGCCGCATGTGGTCGCACCTGGTCAGCGACGTCTCGTACGAGGAGCTGCACGCCTTCGCGGCGTCGATCGGCTGCCCGCCGAAGGCGTTCGAGCGGGACCACTACGACGTGCCGTCGTACCGCTACGCGGGCGCGGTGGCGGCGGGCGCGGTGGAGATCGGCAGCAAGGAACTGGTCCGCCGCCTCACCGAGGCGGGCCTGCGCCGCCCCAAGGGCCGCCCGGCATAAGGGGTGCCCGGCACAAGGCCCGCCGGGCACGGGGACCCGCCGGGCACGGGGACCCGCCGGGGCCGGACGTGCGCAGCGCCACGGGGTCGCGGGGCCGCGCCCCGGCCGCGAACGGCTACCGGTTCGCCGGCTCCGCGCCGGCCGGCGCGGGGGCGGAGCCCGCGCGGGTGATCACGCGGGTCGTGCCGGTCCCCGTACGGCGGTCGATCCGCCGGGCCAGCACCGTCAGACCGACCGCGGTGACGGTCATGGCCGAGCCCGCCCAGGCGGTGGCGGCGTAGCCGTGGCCGGCGTCGATGACGGCGCCGCCCAGCCAGGGGCCGCCGGTGTTGCCGAGGTTGAAGGCGGCCGTGGTGGTGGCCCCGGCGAGGGTGGGCGCGGCGCCGGCGACGTTGAAGGCGCGCGCGTTGAGGGCCGGGGCGGTGAAGAACGCGGAGACGCCGAGCAGGAAGGCGAGCGCGACGGCCGCGACCTGGACGGAGGCCAGCAGGGCCAGCGCCGCGAGGAAGGCGGTGGAGGCGCTGATGCCCCAGATCATCACTCCGAAGAGGCGGCCGTCGGCGATCCGCCCGCCGACGGTGGTGCCGACGAGCGCGCCGACGCCGAAGAGGGCGAGGATCCACGGCACCCACCCCGAATCCAGTCCGGCCTCGTCCGTGAGCAGCGGGGACAGGTAGCTGAAGGCGCAGAACACGCCGCCCGCGGCCAGGGCGGTGACGGCGACGGCCAGCCACACCTGGCGGTCGCCGTAGATGCCGAGCTCGCGGCGCAGGCGGGGCTTCTCCGCGGGCAGCGGGATCTTCGGGACGAGCGCCAGGATGCCGACGAGGGCGATGGCGGAGGCCGCGCCCACCGACCAGAAGGCCGAGCGCCAGCCGAACCGTTCCCCGAGGAAGGCGCCGGCCGGGACGCCCAGGACGTTGGCGAGGGACAGGCCGCCGATCATGACGGCCATCGCGCGGGCGCGCTGGTCCTTGCCGACCATCGCGATGGCGACGGCCGCGCCCACCGCCCAGAACCCGGCGCAGGCGAGCGCGGAGACGATCCGGGAGGCGAAGAGGAACGCGTACGTGGGGGCCAGTGCGCCCGCGACCTGGCCGAGGCCGAAGAGGCTGATGAGCGCGATGAGGGTGGTGCGGCGCGGGAGTCGCAGCGTGGCCACGGCCAGCAGCGGCGCGCCGATGACCATGCCGATCGCGAAGGCGGATATGAGCAGCCCCGCCCGGGGGATGGTGACGTCCATGTCCTGTGCGATGGGCGGCAGCAGCCCGGAGAGCATGAACTCGCTCGTCCCGAGCGAGAAGACGGCCAGGCCGAGGACGCGGACGGCGACGGGCATGCGGGAGCGCGCGGGAGCGGGGTGAGCGGGGGGCACGTCCGGTACGAACCTCCCCGTACCGGATCTCATTCCCCGGCGGCGGCCAGGCCGGCCAGCTCGGCGGCCAGGTTGCGGCGCGCCGGGGCCTCCCAGTGCGCGGTGCCGTACGGGGTGCGGAAGAGGCGGGGCAGGTCCAGCAGCTGGCGCAGTACGGCGGCCCGGCCGGTGCGGAAGGCGTCCTCGGGGACGAAGCCGTACTCGGCGCGGACGGCGGCGACGTACGCCGCGTACGCGTCGGGGCCTCCCGCGAGGACGGCCAGGTCCGCGTCGCAGAGCACCTCCCCGTTGGTGTCGCCGGGGGCGGGGTCGTGGGTGACGGTGAGCCGGACCAGCCGGGCCACCTCGGCGGTGCGGGCGGCGCCGACGCCGAGTTCGGGCAGGGCGCGCTCGGCGAGCGCCGCGCTGCGCTCCTCGTTCTCGGAGCGGTCGGGGCGGTAGACGGCGTCGTGGAACCAGGCGGCGAGCTCGACGGCGGCGGGGTCGGCGGCGTGCGGGGCGAGTACGTCGATCCGCGCGAGGACGTCGGCCAGGTGCGCGGTGGTGTGGTACCGGCGCTGCGGCTCCGCCCAGGCGGCCAGCAGCCGGTCGGCGTACGGGGCGGGGTCGCGGTCGGCGGCGGCGCCGGCGGCGGTGGCGCTCGCGTGCCAGCGGGCGCGGAGCGGGGCGGTGTCGGTCGCGGTGTCCATGCGGTCCATGCGGACATTGTGCGGGTGGCGTGATGGTGCTGGTGGAGGGTGGGCGCGGGCCCGTACTCTGATATTGGACTAGACCTATTTTTCGTACCAGCAGCTTTCCGGAGGAGTGGGGCCCAATGAGCAACCGTGCAGTCCTGGAGGTGATCGCCCTCGACGTGGAGGACGCGGTCGCGGCCCGGGCCGGTGGGGCGGACCGACTTGAACTGGTCACCGACATGGCCGCCGACGGGCTCACCCCGCCGCGCGAGACCTTCGCGGCGATCAGGGCGGCGGTCGACATCCCGCTGCGCGTGATGCTCCGCGCCACGGACGGCTTCGCCGCGGGCTCCCCCGCCGACGTGGACGTGCTGACCGCGCAGGCGCGCGCCCTGCGGGCCGAGGGCGCGACCGAGTTCGTCCTCGGGTTCCTGGCGCCGGACGGCGGCCCGGACCTGACCGCGATCGAGGCGGTCGTGGCGGAGCTGGACGGCTGCAAGTGGACCTTCCACCGGGCCATCGACCGGGCCGCGGACCGCGACCAGCTGCGCAAGGCGCTCGCGGAACTCCCGGAGCCGGCCGGTCCGGACACGTACCTGACGGCGGGATCGGCGGCCGGGGTCGATGCGGGACTGCCGGTGCTGCTGGCCGAGGCGGCGCGGCGGGGCGAGCCGGGCTACACGGCGCGGATCCTGGTCGGCGGCGGGCTGACGCTGTCCCACCTGCCGGTGCTGCGGGCCGCGGGGATCGACGGCTTCCACATCGGCGGCGCGGCCCGGCCCGACGGCTGGTCGGGCCCGGTCTCCGCGGCCGCGGTGGCCGAATGGCGAACCGCCCTCTCCTGAAGCCCGGCCCGCGCCGACCACCCGACCCCGAGCGAGCCCGGCCGCGCCGCAGCCGCCGCCCCGGCCCTGGCCCTGGCTTCGGCCCTGGCCCCGGCCCCGGCTCCGGCCCCGGCCCGGCAGGGCTTGGGCACGGCCCGGCCCCGGCCGCGCCGCAGCCGCCGACCCGGCTCCGGTTCCGGCCCGGCAGGGCTTGGGCACGGCCCGGGTCCGGGTGGGGTCCGGCGCCCGCCCCGGCGCGGCCCCGTCCCGGCAACGCTTGGGTTCCGGTCAGGTCAGGTCAGGTCAGCGTCGCCGGCAGCGGGTCGGCGTGGAGCAGGGTCAGGCCCGAGACGGCTCGGGTGAGGCAGACGTACAGGCGCCGCAGGCCGGTGCGCTCGTCGGGTTCGCCCGCCACGATCGCGGCCGGCTCGTCCAGGACCACGTAGTCGTACTCCAGGCCCTTCGCCAGCGACGCCGGGACGAGGGTGAGGCGGGACTGCGCCGTCGTCTCCTCGCCGGGCGACAGGTACGCCATCCCGGCCGCCTCCAGCGCCTTCGCCAGCTCCGGGATCCGGGCGTCCGCCGCGATCAGGCCGATCGAGCCCTCGTGGCCGAGGGAGTCGCGGCAGGCGTCGATCACCGAGGCGGTGAGGTCCGCCGTCGGCGTGACGACCAGCGAGCCCGGCGTCTCACGGACCGAGGAGACCGGTGCCAGCCCCGGGGAGATCGACGGCAGCAGCCGCGAGGCGTACGCGATCACCTCGCGCGGCACGCGGAAGCCCGCCGTCAGCTCCTCCAGCACCGCCTCCGGCTTGCCCAGGTGGGCCAGCGCCTCGTCCCAGCTGCGCGTGGCCCACGGGGTCGTGCCCTGCGCGAGGTCGCCCAGCACCGTCGCGGAGCCGGTCGTGCAGCGCCGGCCCACCGACCGGTACTGCATCGGCGACAGGTCCTGCGCCTCGTCGAGGACGACGTGGCCGAGCGAGTGCGTGCGCTCCACCAGGTCGGCGGCCTCGTCGATCAGCACCAGGTCCGCCGACGACCACTTCGCCGACTTCACGGTCCGGTACGGCTTGGGCCAGAGCAGGAGCCGCTGTTCCTCCTCCGACAGGACGCCCTCCGCGTGCGCCGCCAGGAACTCCGGATCCGACAGCAGCCGCAGCACCAGCTTCGCCGGGTCCACCGCCGGCCACATGGCCTTGACCGCCGCCTTCACGGCGGCGCTGCGTGCCACCGCGTCCTGGACGCGGTCGTCCGGCGCCTCGCCCGCCTGCTCCATCCGTACGAGCACGGTGTGCGCGATCCGCTGCGACAGCGCGTCGCGGGCGGCGCCGTAGCGGATGTCCCGCTCCAGGAGCTCCGTGACGATCTCCTCCAGCTCGTACGCCGGCACCCGCCAGCGCCGCGATCCGCGCACCACCATCAGCGGCTCGGCGGGCGGGGTGACGTGTGAGCGGACCGCGCGGCGCAGCACCTGCGCCATCCGGGCGTCGCCCTTGACGACGGCGGTCGCGGCGGCGTCGGCGCCGCGGACCTCCAGGCCGTCGCGGGAGACGAGGTCCTCCACGGTGGCCTGCTTGACCTCCAGCTCGCCGAGGGCCGGCAGGACCTGCTCGATGTAGTGCAGGAAGGAACGGTTCGGCCCGATGACGAGGGTGCCGGTGCGGGCGAGCCGCTCGCGGTGGGCGTACAGCAGGTACGCGACACGGTGCAGGCCCACCGCCGTCTTCCCGGTGCCGGGGCCGCCCTGCACGCAGACGGAACCGGACAGCCCGGAGCGGACGATCTCGTCCTGCTCGGGCTGGATCGTCGCGACGATGTCGCGCATGGGGCCGACGCGCGGCCGCTCGATCTCCTGCTGGAGCAGCTTGCTGACGGCCGCGGCCTCGGCGGGGTCGGAGAGGTGCTCGTCCTCGTACGCGGTGAGCTCGCCGCCGGTGTAGCCGAAGCGGCGGCGCAGCGCGATGTCCTGCGGGTCGTTCTTGGACGCCCGGTAGAACGGCTGGGAGACGGGCGCGCGCCAGTCGATCACCATGGGGTCGCCGTCGGCGTCGTGGACGTGGCGGCGGCCGATGTAGAACTGCTCGCCCTCCGCGCCTTCGGCGAGTTCCGCGCCGGGTGCGTGCAGGTAGTTGAGGCGGCCGAAGAAGAGCGGGGTGTGCGCGAGGTCCGCGAGGGCCTTGATCCGGTCGTCGATCTGGGCCTGGAGGACGATCGAGTTGACCCAGTTCGCGGTGACGTCGCGGATGTCGAGGGCCTCGACGTCCTCGCGCATCGCGCGGAGCGCGGCGCGGGAGGCGGTGAGGTGGGCCTGCTCGCGGGCGAGGGGGTGGGCGCCGGAGCCGGCGTCTGAAGCGGCTTCGGAGCCGGCTTCGGGGGCGTGCGCGGACACGGGAATGCCTCCAGCTGCTGAACGATCGGTACGGGCGATGCCCACCGGTTTCCGACCGGCGGGCGGCTCTCCCCGGAACGGCGGCGGGAGGCGGCAAGAGCGGAGATTGTAGTCAGCGGGCCGGTCGGGCGCGACCGGATTACCGGGCCGGACCTTTCTCCCGGGCGGGACGCCCGTACGGGTGTCACCGGGCGTCACCCGGTGTCATACCGGGGAGTGTCAGACCTGGGGCAGAGGCTCTGGGGGGCGGCATGGGCCCGCAGGAGGAGGCGCGGTGGCCTGCGGTTCCGCCCCGAGGGCGATGTGATGCGCGGGGCGGAAGCGCACCATGGACACATGAGCACCGCAACCTTCACCCCGGTCCGGGGCGGCCGCCCTAGCGGCGCCACCGCCACCTCCGATTCCCCTCCCCGCCACCTGGTGGGCAACGCCCTGCGCGCCGCGAAGGTCTTCGTGGCGGCCGCGGTGAGCGTCGTCGTCCTCGGCGAATACGGCGAGGACGCGGGCGTCATACGCCGCTGACCGGCGGCCCGACCCCGCCGTGCCGCGGGCCCGACCCCGCCG
>NZ_JBHYVA010000094.1:0-17979 GCF_042750055.1 Streptomyces sp. NPDC059456 | reverse complement strand
CGCGGGCCGGCTCTGCGCACGGCTCTCCGCCGCGCTGTCCCGGCCGGTCCCGGTCTCCTGGCTGTACCAGGAACCGACGGCCTCGGGACTCGCCACGTCGTCGGCGACGTCCACGGCTACCTGGACGAGCTCGTCACCGAACTCCAGGCCCAGGGCCTCATCGACGCCGACCACCGCTGGTCGGCCGGCAACGCCCGCATCTGGTTCCTCGGCGACTTCACCGACCGCGGCCCCGACGGCATCGGCGTCATCGACCTCGTCATGCGGCTGTCCGCCGAGGCCGCGGCCGCCGGCGGATACTGCAAGGCCCTCATGGGCAACCACGAACTGCTGCTCATCGGCGCCAAGCGGTTCGGCGACACCCCCGTCGCCTCGGGCGCCGGCACCGCCACCTTCCAGGCCGCCTGGCTGCTCAACGGCGGCCAGCGCACCGACATGGAGCGCCTGGAGGACGTCCACCTGCAGTGGATGTCGCGGCTGGACGCGGCCGTGCTGGTGGACGGGCACCTGCTGCTGCACTCCGACACCACCGCGTACCTCGACTACGGCGACTCCATCGAGGACGTCAACGACACCATCCACGAGTTGCTCAACCGCAACGACGCCGACATCACGTGGGACCTGTTCCGCAAGTTCACGAAGCGGTTCGCCTTCCGCGACGAGGAGACCGGCCCCCAGGCCGTACGCGAACTCCTCGACACCTACGGCGGCGGCCGCGTCGTGCACGGGCACAGTCCCATCCCGTACCTGCTGGGCGAAGTGGGCACCGAGGACGGCGACGAGTCGCGCGGCCCGGAGGCCGTGAACGGCCCGCACGTGTACGCGGAAGGACTGGCCATCGCGATGGACGGCGGGGTCACGATGGCGGGCAAACTGCTGGTCGTACAACTCCCGTTGAACGACTGAGGGTTATCAGAACGGGGGTAATTTAAGGAAAGCCCCTGTCACCGCGTGGCATGGGCGCTCTACCATCGCCCTATCCGTAGCAGGCTCTCCTCCGTTTTGTGCCGGCGCCCGGGTCTACGCGGGCCAACCGGTCCCCACGGAGCATCGGGGGATGCACATGAACAGCGCTCCGCACCTGCTGACCGAAGACCGACCGGAGTTCGATCGGCTCCTCGACGAGGCGCTGCGCACCGCGCACGAACGGCCCGAGCTCGCCGCTCTCGGCGAGCGTCTGAACGCCGAACAACTGCGCACGATGGCCATCGGGGCCACCGCGCTGCTGACGGCCGCCGCCGCGGCCGAGTACGACCACTACGTCAAACTCCGCGGGGAACGGCGCGACGAGGCCCTGGCCACGCCCGGATCGGCCGGGGACCAGGCCGGCGGGCAGGGCGAGGGCGAGGACGGCGCGGGCGCGGGCGCCGTGATCGCGGTGCTCGCTCCGGTCCTGGCCGGCACCGCGATGCTGATCTTCCTGCTGGTGGGCTACATCCTGAAGGCCGTCGAGCCCGAACCGGCCTTCGCCGAAACGATGCTGACGGCCGGTTGGCTGTTCGGTGCGCTGACCGTGGTGTCGCTGGTCTTCGCGGTGATCGGCCTGCTGGTGACGGCCGTGCGCAACAGCGCGACCGAGGTGGTGGCCCAGGACGACGGCGAGGCGATATCCGACGACGTCGCGCGGGCCCGCGAGGCCTGGCGGCACGCCCTGCTGGAGCGGGGCATCCTGCCGTTCCTCCGGGACGCGCTGGCCGATCCGAGTGCGGGGCCGGTGTATCCGGCCCCCGGTACGCCGAAGGCCGGGCGCATCCCCAACCTGGGATACACCCGGCCCGACTTCACCAGTCCGGGGTCCACTTCACAGGGACCCCGCCCCGGCTACACACCGCCGGACTTCACCGGCCCGGACTTCGGCGGCCCGGAGAGCGGGCCCCGGTGAGGGAACGGTCCGACGTCCGTTGCCCGGAAGCCGGTTACGCTCCGGGCGGCCCCAGAGCGAGAGCTGACTAGCTGCGGAGAGTGGCGCTGCTGAGGGCGTTGACCGGCACCCAGACCTTGTCGCAGATGAGGGTCGGCGCAGTGGTCGTTCCGCCCTGGGCACAGATGGTCTCGTACAGCAGGTTCGTGGTGGTCAAGACCTGGATCGTCACACGGGTCGGGGTGGCGCCGTAGCGGGCGACGGAGATGGCACAGGCGCCGGCCGGAAAGGTGTTCGGCGGCGTGAAGCCATTGGTCAGGTCGTACCAGACGAACGCGCTGGGGGTGGCGGTCGGGACCTGGCGGATACCGGCGTAGGCCTTCCCGTTGGTGAGGACGGCCTTGACCTCGGCCCCCTCGATCGTGAGGGCGTCGACGTCCTGGCACGGGCCGACGGGACCGGTCGGGCCCCTGTGACCCGGGTCGCCCTTGCGTCCCTGCTCGCCCCTGTGACCCCGCGGCCCGGTCGGGCCGGTCGGGCCGGTCGGGCCCGTCAGCCCCTGCACACCCGCCGGACCCGTCAGGCCCGCGGCACCTGCGGCACCCGTGGAACCGGCCGGCCCGGTCGGGCCGGTCGCGCCCCTGTGTCCCCGCGGCCCGGTCGGGCCGCGGTTGCACCGGTCGCCCGAAGACTGACCGGCCGTCTTGGACGCGCGCATCGCCTTGTTCTTGCTCTTCGCCACGTCGCAGCGGTCCCCACTCGGCGCAGCCACCGTCCCTGCAGCCTGCGGAGCGGCAGTGGCAGCCGGGGCCGCGATGCTCGCCAGCACCAGCGCCACGGAGGCGAAGGCACCTCCGGCCAGCCAGCCGGCCCGACGGGGCAAAGGCCCCCCGATGGATCGGGCCCTGTCCTCAGAACTCATGTACCGCTCCTCGCGTGCACCGGATCGAATGATCACCCGAAGTCCGGACAAACGACCGGACTCCGCGGGTCATCCTGAAGATTCCTGCCCCGTGTTCCCCTCCGGCTCGCCCGCCTGTCAGCGGATCGGACCAGCGCACGCAGCCACTTGGCGGTCCCCGCGAGAGCCACCCGGGGCCGCGTCCGGCGTGCCGCTCCCGGCCCGGACGGCGCCGTCCCTAGGGTCAGCGGCCGTGAAGCCGACCATTTGCCTCTGCATGATCGTGAAGAACGAATCCGCCGTCATCGAGCGCTGCCTCACCTCGGTGAGGGACCTCATCGACACCTGGGTCATCTCCGACACCGGTTCCACCGACGGCACCCAGGACCTCATCCGCAGCGCCCTGCACGGGATCCCGGGAGAGCTCCACGAGGAACCCTGGGCCGACTTCGGCCACAACCGCAGCCTGAACATCGCGCACGCCCGGGGCAAGGCCGACTATCTGCTCCTGCTCGACGCCGACCTCGTCCTGCGTCGCAGCGGGCCGCTGCCCCCGCTCACGGCGCAGTCGTACATGCTCCGCCACGAGGGCGCTACGGAGTACCGCATCAAGCGCCTGGTGCGCGGAGATCTCCCCTGGCGGTACGAGGGCGTCACGCACGAGTACCTGACCTGCGACCAGCCCGGCGAGTACGACCAGCGGCCAGGCTTCCAGCAGAACCTGGACGCCCTGTTCATCGAGGACCACGCGGACGGGGGTTCCCGGCACGACAAGTTCGAACGCGACGCCCGTCTGCTCGGCGCCGCACTCAAACAGGATCCCGCCAACACCCGGACGGTGTTCTACCTCGCCCAGACGATGCGCGACATGGGCGATACCGCGGAGGCGATCAGGCTCTACGAGCAGTGCGCGGCCATGGGCGGCTGGGCCGAAGAGGTCTACTACGCCCTGCTCCAGGTCGGCGTTCTGAACGCCGAGGCGGGCGACTGGCCGGCCGGCATGGACGCACTCTCACGCGCCTGGGAGTCACGGCCCAGCCGCCTGGAAGCCTGCTACGAACTGGCCTCCAGGCTCAGGATGCTGGGCCGCCACCACGCTGCGCACGCGATCACCACGGCCGTCCTGGACCGGCCCGCACCGGCAGACCTGCTGTTCGTCCAGCCCTGGGTCTACCAGTGGGGGCTGCTCTTCGAGCACTCCATCACCGCGTACTGGGTGGGTGACATGGAGGCCTCGCTGCGCGCCTGTGACCGGCTGCTGGCGCTGCCCGACCTGCCCGATGCCATCCGCCGTCAGACGAAGACCAATCGGGGCTTCGCCGTGGCCCACAGCGCGCCGTCCGTCCCTGTTTCACGTGAAACATCGCGCCGCACGAAGATCCGGGGCTGACCGGGACGTCCGGTCTACAGCCCCGCGTCCTCCCTTGCGGCACGGTCCCCCGGCGCCCGTCGCCGCTGCGCGGCGTCGGTGAGGGCCGGCGGGCGCCACACCCCGTCCGGGTGGTAGAGGTTGGTCCCCGGCGGCACGATCTCGTCGATCCGGTCGAGCGCCGCGTCGTCGAGGACCAGACCCGCTCCCTTGACCAGTGAGTCGAGCTGGTCCATGGTCCGCGGGCCGATGATCACCGAGGTGACCGCGGGGTGCGCGAGGGGGAAGGCGACCGCCAGTTCGGGCAGGGTGCAGCCGATTTCGTCGGCGAGGCCGACGAGCTCTTCCACCGCCTCCAGCTTCGCGGTGTTGCCCGGGATCGCCGGGTCGAAGCGTGCCGGTGTCAGCGCCGCCCTCCCCGAGCTCAGGTCGACGGGCCCGCCGAGCCGGTGCCTGCCGCTCAGGAAGCCGGATGCGAGCGGGCTCCAGGTCAGCACGCCCATCCCGTGGCGCCGGGCGACGGGCAGTACGGAGGCTTCGATCCCCCGGGCGAGGATCGAGTACGGAGGCTGCTCGGTCCTGAACCGCGGGAGGGCCCGCCGCTCTGCGACGTGATGGGCCTCGACGATCTCCTCGGCCGGGAAGGTGGAACAGCCGAAGGACCGGATCTTGCCGGCCCGCACCAGGTCACCGAGGACCGAGAGGGTCTCCTCGACGTCCGTCGTGTGGTCGGGCCGGTGCACCTGGTAAAGGTCGATCCATTCGGTGCCCAGCCGCCGCAGGCTGTCCTCCACCGCCCGCACGATCCACCGCCGCGAGTTCCCGCTGCGGTTGCGTCCCTCCCCCATCTGGAAGTGGACCTTCGTGGCGAGCACGACATCGTCGCGCCGGCCCTTGAGCGCCTTGCCTACGATCTGCTCGGACTCCCCGGCGGAGTACATGTCCGCGGTGTCGACGAAGTTGATCCCCTGATCGAGCGCGGCGTGGATGATCCGCACGCACTCCTGGTGGTCCGGGTTCCCCACCGCTCCGAACATCATCGTGCCGAGGCAGTGCGCACTGACTTCCATGCCGGTACGGCCCAGACTGCGGTATCTCATGGTCATGGGCCCGCACTGTATGAGCTGGAGCGTGCTCCAGCGCAAGCGTTTCCGTGCCGGCCGCCGCTCCGGGGAGTCCCCTCCCGCTCCCCGGAGCAACGGCCGCCTCAGCGGTCGGGTCAGTCCGCCAGGGGCAGGTACACCCGGTTGCCGCTCGCCGCGAACTCGGCGGACTTCTCCGCCATGCCCGCCTCGATCTCATCGGCCTTCAGGTCACCGCCGTGCTCACGGCGGATGTCCTGGGAGATCTTCATCGAGCAGAACTTCGGACCGCACATGGAGCAGAAGTGCGCGGTCTTGGCCGGCTCCGCCGGGAGCGTCTCGTCGTGGAACTCGCGGGCCGTGTCCGGGTCGAGGGCCAGGTTGAACTGGTCCTCCCAGCGGAACTCGAACCGCGCGTCCGACAGGGCGTCGTCCCACTCCTGGGCGCCCGGGTGGCCCTTGGCCAGGTCCGCCGCGTGAGCGGCGATCTTGTAGGTGATGACGCCGGTCTTCACGTCGTCGCGGTTGGGCAGGCCTAGGTGCTCCTTCGGCGTGACGTAGCAGAGCATCGCGGTGCCCCACCAGGCGATCATCGCGGCGCCGATGCCGGAGGTGATGTGGTCGTACGCCGGGGCGACGTCCGTGGTCAGCGGGCCGAGCGTGTAGAACGGCGCCTCCTCGCAGATCTCCTGCTGGAGGTCGATGTTCTCCTTGATCTTGTGCATCGGGACGTGCCCGGGGCCCTCGATCATGGTCTGCACGTTGTGCCGCTTGGCGATCGTGTTCAGCTCGCCCAGGGTCTTCAGCTCGGCGAACTGCGCGGCGTCGTTGGCGTCCGCGATCGAGCCGGGACGCAGGCCGTCGCCCAGCGAGTACGTGACGTCGTACGTCGCGAGGATCTCGCAGAGCTCCTCGAAGTTCGTGTAGAGGAAGTTCTCCTTGTGGTGCGCCAGGCACCAGGCGGCCATGATCGAGCCGCCGCGCGAGACGATGCCGGTCTTGCGGCGGGCGGTCAGCGGCACGTACGGCAGCAGCACGCCGGCGTGGACCGTCATGTAGTCCACGCCCTGCTCGGCCTGCTCGATGACCGTGTCCTTGTAGATCTCCCAGGTCAGGTCCTCGGCGCGGCCGTCGACCTTCTCCAGTGCCTGGTAGAGCGGCACGGTGCCGATCGGCACGGGGGAGTTGCGCAGCACCCACTCGCGGGTGGTGTGGATGTTGCGGCCCGTCGAGAGGTCCATGACCGTGTCGGCGCCCCACTTGGTCGCCCAGGTCATCTTGTCGACCTCTTCCTCGATGGAGGAAGTGACGGCGGAGTTGCCGATGTTGGCGTTGACCTTCACCAGGAACCGCTTACCGATGATCATCGGCTCGATCTCCGGGTGGTTCACGTTCGCCGGAAGCACCGCGCGACCTGCGGCGATCTCCTCGCGCACGACCTCGGGGGAGACGTTCTCGCGGATCGCGACGTACTCCATCTCCGGGGTGATCTCACCACGGCGGGCGTACGCGAGCTGCGTGACCGCGGCGCCGCCGCGGCCACGACGGGGCTGGCGCGGGCGGCCCGGGAAGACCGCGTCGAGGTTCTTGAGGCCACCGCGCGGCGAGGTGTGCTTGATGCCGTCGTCCTCGGGACGCACGGGGCGGCCGGCGTACTCCTCGGTGTCGCCGCGGCCGATGATCCAGTTCTCGCGCAGCGGCGCCAGCCCGCGCCGCACGTCGGTCTCGATCTGCGGGTCGGTGTACGGCCCGGACGTGTCGTAGAGCGTCACGTCCTTGCCGTTGGTGAGGTGGACCTGGCGGACCGGCACCCGGATGTCGGGGCGGGAGCCCGCCACATAGCCCTTGTGCCAGCCCGGCTGGCGCTCGGTGCCGTCGGCGTCCTGGCTGACGGCAGGCGTGCGTGCATCCTGAATGGTCATGAGACCTGATCTCCCTACGCCGGCATTACCCGGTAACAGGTTCGGCGGTCGACGCAGCCTCTTCCCGTCCGCATGTGTGCTGCGTACGGTGATCAGCGCCCTCTCAGCCCGGTGCTCCGAGCTCCCGCGTTGTGCAAAGGTGCCCCCACGCTAGCGTCATCTGTGGCGTGCTGAACAGTGGGCCCCCTCAACTCTTGCGATGATCGGCCGGTGACGTCCATGCCGCAGCCCCCCACCACGCCCACCCAGCCCACGGGTCACGACGACCACGCGCACACGGGCCACGGACATGACCACGGTCCCGCTCAGGCGCACTCCCCCGGGCATGACCACGCTCCCGCCCAGGGGCACTCCCACGGCCACTCGCACGGCCACGGGCCGGCGGCTCCCGTCTCGAAGCACCTGCGCAAGGTCATCGCGGCGGTGCTGATCCCCTTCGCCGCCGCCGTCTTCGTCGGCCTGGTGGTGCTCTGGCCGGGTGGCGCCCCCGCCCACGAGCGCTCCGGGGTGGGCTTCGACAGGCAGACCCAGCAGGGCCGGGTGGTCGCGCTCGAACAGGTCGACTGCAAGTCGGTGAACGCCTCGCAGGTGCCGCCCACGAGCAACCCCACCGCCCCCGAGGGCCGCGAGGCCAAGGCCGCGCAGACCGGCGAGTGCAAGAAGGCCACGATCGAGGTCGGCACCGGATCCGACAAGGGCCGCACCTTCTTCGAGATCGTCCAGCCGGGCGCGCCGCGGCAGTTGAAGGACGGCCAGGAGGTGGTCGTCGCGTACGCGCCGGACGCGCCGCGGGACCTGCAGTACTCCGTGGTCGACGTGAACCGCAAGCTGCCCCTGGCCGTGCTGGCCGGCATCTTCGCGGTGGCGGTGGTCGTCGTCGGCCGGATGCGCGGCCTGTTCGCGCTGATCGCGCTGGTCGTCAGCTTCGGCGTGCTGACCCTGTTCATCCTCCCGGCGATCCTGCAGGGCTCCAACCCGCTGGTCGTCGCCGTCGTCGGCGCGAGCGCCATCATGCTCATCGCGCTCTACATGTGCCACGGCCTGAGCGCCCGCACATCCGTCGCCGTCCTGGGCACGCTCGTCTCGCTGCTGTTGATCGGCCTGCTCGGAACCGTCTTCGTCGACTGGGCGTTCCTCAGCGGCAACACCGACGACAACACCGGCCTGATCCACGGGCTCTACCCGGACATCGACATGAGCGGTCTGCTGCTTGCAGGCGTGATCATCGGATCGCTCGGCGTGCTCGACGACGTAACGGTCACACAGACGTCGGCGGTCTGGGAACTCCACCAGGCCGACTCGACGATGGGCCCCCGCGCCCTGTACCGCGCGGCCATCCGCATCGGCCGTGACCACATCGCCTCGGTGGTCAACACCCTGGTCCTGGCCTACGCGGGCGCCGCGCTTCCCCTGCTGCTGCTGTTCTCGATCGCGAACAGCAGCATGGGTTCGGTGGCCAACAGCGAGCTGGTGGCGGAGGAGATCGTACGGACCCTCGTCGGGTCGATCGGCCTGGTGGCCTCGGTGCCGGTGACCACGGCGCTCGCCGCGCTGGTGGTATCGGCCGACCGGCCGGGATCCCCGGCCGCGGCGGGGGCCTCGGGGCCGGTCCGCGGAGGCCGGGGGCGGCGGCGCAAGCGCTGAGCGACCCGGGTGGCTCGGGGGCCCGGGGCGGCTCGGCTCGGCCGGTCCGCTCAGCCCGCGTTCTGCTCGTTCTGCCGCGCCTCGGCCAGGATCCGGTCCAGTGCCTCGTCGAGGTTCTCCTCGAAGTCGCCGAGGTTGCGCTCCTGACCGAGCGGAACAAGCCGGTCGGTGCGGTCGAGGAACGCGACGAGAGGCGCCGCGCCGGCACGGAACAGCGCCCGGTCGGAACCGACCTGGAGCCTGATGTGGACGTCGGACAGCTCGTCGGGATCGGTGGGGGCGATGTGCACATCGCCGTCACCGCACGGCTTGTTGATCCCGTCGAGGAGGAGTTCGCGGCCGAACGCCCAGGTCACGGGCGCGTCTCCGGGAAGGTGGAAGGTCAGCCGCACTGCGTAGGGGTCACGGGTGTCGTACCGGAGTTCCACCGGGATCCGGAACGAGAGCTCCTCGGAAACGAGGAAGCTCATCATGACCTCTGCCTGTACCGACTCGCGCATGGACTACCCCGCTGTAGTGGAAGTGGCCAGGAATGATCCCCCAGGGCCCTCTTGACAAGGGTGGTGGAAGCGCTTGCAGATCACAAGGAGTGAGTTTTCAGATACTGATAGAGAACGAGAGGGTGCTCAACAGCGCGCCTACTTCACTCCGTAGCCGATTGACCACATAAAGCAATCGTTCCTCCTGGTGCAAAGGGAGGGAAATCGCCATGGTTGCGGCGGTATCGCCTGCAGTGATGGGGATGGCGGCACAGACCGTGCCCAGCGCATATTCCTGACGCTCCGTAACCGGCTCCATGCGTCCGAGAGAGCCGATCCGGGTTTCCAGGGCACGCTGGTCCCTGACGGTGTACTGGGTGACCGCCTCGACGGGGTGCCGGTCGTAATAGTCCCTGCGCGTCTTCTCGTCGAGCTGGGCCAGCAGGCACTGCCCGATGGCGTGCGCGTGGCCGGTCGCACGGAAATCGGCCCACTCCTCGACCGCGGGGCTGGCCGGAGTGTCCGAGACGCCGACGAGCTCGATCTCACCCGCGCGGAAGACCGCGAAGTAGACGGGGGCCCCGACCGCGTCGCGGAAGTGCGCGAGGGAGTCGAGGATCATGCTGCGACGTTTCTGCTGTAGTCCGCCACCCGCCAGCCGCCCGGCGGCGGCGCCGAGCAGGAACACTCCGCCCTCGCGCCGCAGATAGCCCTCGTGGGTGAGGGTGCGCAGCAGGTGGTACGCGGTGGGGAGCGGCAGTCCGGCCTCGCGCGCCAGTTGTTTGGCCGGGGCCCCCTCCCGGTGGGAACCCGCTGCTTCGAGCAGCCTCAACGCGCGCTGCACCGAACCGATCAGCGTCGGCACACCGGCATTGTGAACCGAAGACAAAGCTCACCCCCAGGCGTGGCGGCGGGCCTGGGGAGGGCCCGCCCGGCGGGGGCCGCCCCCGCACAGGCCGCGGTTCCTGGGGGTGGTACTCGGTCGGAACTGGAGAAAACCGCATGTCAGGGCGGCACCACCGGCGTCCGGCGCCCAGGGGACGGCACAGATTGCGACTCTATCCGCCGATTCCCGCCACATGGGCGGTATGCCGTCCCACGTTCCCCCGCCCGGGTTACCGCCGGGATTGACGCCTACCAGCCGCCGGAGGAGGACTTCGAACCGCTGCCGGTGAACTTCTTGACGACGAAGACCAGACCGCCGACGAGCGCGACGAAGAGCAGCAGCTTGAAGACGAACGAGATCAGTGCACCCAGGATGCTGGTGATGACGCCACCGAAGACGAACAGCACCAGAAGCGGGATCGCGACCCACTTGACCCACCAGGGCATGCCTGCGAACGTCTCTCGGATCCCGTCCATGTCCTCAACCTCTTCCTCAGCCGTGACTTCCTGCTCTCGATGCTAGGAGTCCGCCCAAGCGTCCGGGGGCCCGTGAGCCCCCGGACTCCCCTGATCCGCCCCCTAGGGGAATCGGGGCATCCGACCCTGGGACGCGGTCCTCCCGCTACGCCTCCGGCGGGGAGAACACCACGAGGACCCGCAGGTCTTCGGTGATGTGGTGGAACTTGTGCACCACCCCGGCGGGGACGTAGACGACGCTGCCGCGCGCCACCGTCGTCGTCTCCTCGCCGACCGTGATCGAGGCACGTCCGCTCACCACGAAGTACACCTCGTCCTGGCGGTGCGGCTGTTGCGGGTCGCTCTGGCCGGCGTCGAGCGCGTACAGGCCGACCGACATGTTCCGTTCGCGCAGGAACTGCAGATAGGCGCCGTCGTTCGCGAGCCGCTCCGCCTCGAGCTCGTCCAGCCGGAAGGCCTTCATCGTCGTTGTGCCCCTTGCTCTCACGTGTTCTTTGTCATCCGCAAAACTGCCGATGTCCCACCAGGATCTTCTCTGCCACGATCAGACACATGACGAATTTCGTAGTCAAGACGCTCGCGAACGCGGCAGCCCTGGCCGTCGCCATCTGGCTGCTCTCCGGCATCACGCTGGACGACCACAGCTCCCTGGGCCGCAGGACCCTCACACTGATCCTGGTCGCTCTGGTCTTCGGCCTGGTCAACCTGATCGTCAAGCCGGTGGTGAAGCTCCTCTCGCTGCCGCTGTTCGTCCTCACCCTCGGGCTGTTCACCCTCGTCGTGAACGCCCTGATGCTGATGCTGACCTCGTGGCTGGCCAAGCAGCTCGACCTCAGCTTCCACGTCGACGGTTTCTGGACCGCCCTGCTCGGCGGCCTGATCATCTCCGTCGTCTCCTGGGCCGTGAACATGGTCCTGCCCGACAAGGACTGAAGGACTGAGCGATCCCCGGCCGCCGCGCCACCCGGCCCGGCAGTCCGAGGCAGTGAAGGAGCACATCGCGTGAACGACCATGCCGACGAGGCAGCAGCGACCCCGGCGCAACCCGCGGCGGCCGGAGCCGGCCCTGCGGCCCGCGCCCCACGGGCGGACGCCATCGGCGACGGCACCCTGGCCGTGCGCGCCGGACTGCCCGAGCCCGTCAAGAACGAACCACCCCTGCCCGGACCCGTCTTCGCCGCCCACTTCCACCTCCCCGGCGACGTGGCGGGCCCGTACACCTACGGCCGCGACAGCAACCCCACCTGGACCCTGCTGGAGCGGGCCATCGGGGAACTCGAAGCACCCGGCCGGGAGGACGTGGAGACCGTGGTCTTCGCCTCCGGCATGGCCGCGGTCTCCGCCGTCCTCCTGTCCCAGGCCCGCACCGGCGACACCGTCGTCCTGCCCGACGACGGCTACCAGGCCCTTCCCCTGGTCCGGGAACAGCTGGAGGCCTACGGGATCCACGTCCGCACCGCCGCGACCGGTGACGACGCACAGCTCGCCGTCCTGGGCGGGGCCCGGCTGCTGTGGATCGAGACCCCCTCCAACCCCGGGCTCGACGTGTGCGACATCCGGCGCCTGGCCGAGGCCGCCCACGCCGGCGGCACCCTGGTCGCCGTCGACAACACCCTCGCCACCCCGCTCGGTCAGCGGCCCCTGGAACTCGGCGCGGACTTCTCCGTCGCCAGCGGCACCAAGGGCCTCACCGGCCACGGTGACCTCCTGCTCGGCTACGTGGTCTGCCGCGACCCCGGGCTCGCCGCCGCCGTCCGGCGCTGGCGGAAGATCATCGGGGCGATCCCGGGTCCGATGGAGGTCTGGCTCGCCCACCGCTCCCTGGCGACCATCCAGCTGCGCGCCCAGCGCCAGTGGGCCAACGCGCTGGCCGTCGCCGAAGCGCTGGCCGGCCGTGCGGACGTCAGCGGGCTGCGCCACCCCGGGCTGCCGTCGGACCCGTCGCACAAGACGGCCGCCCGGCAGATGCGGGGCTTCGGGTCCGTCGTCTCCTTCACCCTCGCCGACCGCGGGCACGCCGAACGCTTCATGGCGGCCCTGCACCTGGTCGAGGACGCCACCAGCTTCGGCGGCGTCCGGTCCACCGCGGAGCGGCGCGGTCGGTGGGGCGGCGATCCCGTCCCCGAGGGCTTCATCCGCTTCTCGGCCGGGGCCGAGGACACCGACGACCTGGTCGCGGACGTGCTGCGGGCCCTCGACGCAGCGGGCGGCGGCGCCTGAGCAGCCGGAAGAAGAGCGGTCCGAGCCTCCCCCCTAGTGGCTCGGACCGCCCCGGGTTCCGCGCGCGAAGAACCACGCGGTCAAGGCTAGTTGACTCAGCGTCAGAGTCCAATCACGGTAACGACAGGGTCCTATCGGCATATTTATAGTTGAAGGTCCCCACCGAGAGGGGCCTTCATGGACCTGGCCCTGCTGCGCACCTTCGTCGCCGTGCACCGGGCGGGCTCGTTCACCCGGGCCGCCGCGCTCCTCGGGCTGTCCCAGCCCGCCGTCACCTCCCAGATCCGCACCCTCGAACGCCAGCTGGGACGGCCCCTGTTCCACCGCAGGGCCCGTGGGGTCACCCCCACCGCCGTCGGCGACGAGCTCGCCCACAAGGCCGCCCCGCACCTCGACGCCCTGCTGCGGATCACCGAGGCGGAACGCGAGGCCGCCGGCGCCTTACGGACCCTGCACGTCGCCGGCCCTCCCGAGTTCCTGTGCCAGCGCGTCCTGCCCGCCCTCGCACCTCTCGTCGGCCAGGGCCACACCCTGCGCACCGTCCTGCGGGCCGGCGCCGAGGAAGTCCTCGACGGGCTCGCCGCCGGCCACCACGACCTCGTCGTCACCACCGCCCGCCCGCGCGGCGGACTGTTCACCGCGACCGCCCTGTGCGACGAGGAGCACGTGCTGGTCGCGGCGCCCTACTGGGCGGCCCTCGTCGACCCCGACCGGCTGCGCGAGTCCGGCCCCGCCGCCCTCGACGGCATTCCGCTCGTCGAGGTCCACGAGACGCTGCCGCTCGTCGCCCGCTACTGGGCCTCGGTCTTCGAGAGCCGGCCCGGCACCCGGCCCGATGCCGCCACCGTCGTCGCCCCGGACCTGCGGGCCGTACTGGAATGTGTACGGGCCGGCGCCGGACTCGCCGTCCTGCCCAGGTACCTGTGCCAGGACGCCCTCGACCGCGGGCAGGTCGTCGCCCTGCTGGAGCCGCCCGTACCACCGCTGCGGACCTGGTTCCTCGTCGTACGGGCCGGCAGTCTCGCACTCGCCCATCTCGCCCGTGCGCACGAACGGCTGCTGCACGCCGCGGCCCACTGGTGAGCACGCCGGCGCGCCTCCGCTTCCGGTGTGCGGACCGTTTCCCCCGGACGCGTTTCAGACACCACGGTCCGGGCCACTCTTCTCCCATGACCGAACGTCCCGTGGTCAAACGCACCGCCCGCGCGATCCTGCTCGACGGCGGCGACCTGATCCTCATCAAGCGCACCAAGCCCGGCGTCGATCCGTACTGGCTCACCCCCGGCGGCGGGGTGGAGCCCTCGGACGCCACCGTCGTCGACGCCCTCCACAGAGAACTCCACGAGGAACTCGGCGCGAAGATCACCGATGTGGTGCCCTGCTTCGTCGACACCGTCGAGCACATCGCCGACGGCGGGGTGACCGGCGTGAAGGTGCAGCACTTCTTCGTCTGCCACCTCGAATCCATGGACCCCAGCCAGCGGCACGGCCCGGAAGTCGACGAACCCGAGGGCGAGTACGAGATCGTCCGCGTGCCCTTCAGCCGCGTGGGCATCGCCGCCGTCCACCTGGTCCCGCTGTCCCTACGGCACTACCTCGACGGCAACATCGAGGGTGTGCGCGCCATGCACGCCCCCGACCTGGGCTGATCCGGTCCCGGGCCACCCGGCCCGGGTCTCAGCCGGCGACGGCGGCCAGTTCCTCCACCGCGTCGAAACGGATCCGGTCCCCGGGTATCCCGATCCGCTTGAGCTCGTTCACACCGCTGCGGATCATCGCGGGCGGCCCGGAGATGAAGGCGTCGTACGAGCTCCAGGGCCCGTGTTCGCCGACCGCATGGGGCAGCTGCCCGGCCAGGCCCTCGCAGACCACCGGGCGCACCGACAGCCACGGATGCGAGCGCTGCAGCCCCAGCAGGTTGTCCTTGTCGTACAGGTCGCCGTCGCTGCGCGCCCCGAAGAACACCTCCACGGGGCGGCGCTCACCGTGCTCCGCCACGTCCTCGATCAGTGCCTTGATCGGGGCGATGCCGGTACCGCCGCCCAGGCACAGCATCCCGTTGTCCGTGGAGTGGTCCACCACCATCGACCCGGCCGGCGGGCCGAGACGCAGGATGTCCCCGGGCCGGGCGTGCCGCACCAGCGCGTTGGAGACCCAGCCCGCCGGAACGGCCTTGACGTGGAAGGACAGCAGCCCGTCGGCACGCGGCGCCGACGCGAAGGAGTAGTGCCGCCACACCCGGGGCCACCAGGGCGTCTCCAGGCTCGTGTACTGGCCCGCGAGGAAGGAGTACGGCTGGTCGGGGCGGAGCGTCAGTACGGCGATGTCAGGGGTGCGCAGATCGTGCGAAACCACCTCCGCATGCCACCAGGCGGGCCGCTTCACCTCGTCCTCGGCCGCCGCGTCGATCATGATCTGGGACATCGCGGTGTAGGCCCGCACCCACGCGGCCTGCGTCTCCGGCCCCCAGCTGCGGTCCGCGTACCGGGCCAGCGCACTGATCAGGGCCTCGCCCACCACCGGATAGTGGCCGGCCATCGTGCCGTACTTGCGGTGCCCGGAGCCCAGCCGGCGCAGATACGGCACGAGCACGTCGGGGTTGTCGATGTTCTCGGCGGCGGTCAGCAGCGCCTTCAGCAGCCGGTCGCGCTGTGCGTCCATGGCGGCCGGGAACATGCCCCGCACCTCCGGATGCCCGGTGAACACCAGGGCGTAGAAGTACGAGGTCACCCGGTCGGCGACGGGTCCGATCTCTTCCAGGGTCCGGCGGATGAGCAGAGCATCGGGGGAGGGCTCGGCCGCACCGCCCCCGGACGGTATCCGGGCCGTCCGTCTGGCCGATCTGGTGGGCGGAGCGTCCATGCGGTGCCTCGCTTCGAACATCTCGGTCGGTAAGCACGCCACGGCTTTCGAATCCGTGGTTCCGGGCCTCAAAGCCTGCCAGCCGCCCCAACCACCCGCGGGGAAACACGGAAAGTCCGCGTTTCGAATCCACCGTCCCCTTAAGATGCCTGGACTTCCGGGCGTACCTCCGCCACGAGCCGATAGGCGTCCCTCAGGTCCCGGCCCTCGTAGACGTGTGTCGCCCGCTCCGCCAGATACGGCCGCGCGTTGACCGCCACCGAGACCGGAACGGCTTCGAACAGCACCGCGTCGGTCGCCGAATCCCCGTACGCGACACAGTCGGCCCGGCCCACCCCGAACTGCGCGCACAGCCGGTCCGCCACCACGACCTTGCCCTCGGGGGTCAGGATCCCGGCCGCGTCCACAGGCTGGGTGAAGGGCACCTCCGGAAAGACCGATCCGTGCGCGGCATGCGCGCCCCACTCCAGCAGCAGTTCCACGAAGAACGACGGTGACAGCGAGATCACCGCGCAGTAGTCCCCGCGCTCCCTGATCTCCCGCCACACGTCGCGGATCCCCATGAGCCACGGAGCGCCCTCGAACGCCGCCCGGACGTGCGCGGGCGTCAGCTCGGCCCACAGCGCGTGCGCCGCCACCGAGAACGCGTGGGGCCCCATCTCCTGTGCACCGAACGCCCGCTCCAGCTCGGCGATCTCCGCGCTCAGGCCGAGCTGCCGGGAGATCTCGACCGGCGCCGCCGAGCCGTACATCAGGGTCCCGTCGAGATCGAAAAGGTGCAGGAGGGTCATGGCAGCGAGGCTAGCCCGTGGGATGTTTCACGTGAAACATCCACCCCCAAATCCTCTGGACGCCCCCCGGCTGATGATCCAGTCTGGGGCCGTGACACCACCACACCTCACCGACCTGCCGATCCGTGCGCTGACCGTGGACGATCTCCGCCCATGCGCCGACCTGTCCGAAGACCGCGGGTGGCCGCGCGAGGACCACAAGTGGGGGCTGCTTCTCGCTGCGGGCACCGGCTACGGCATCGACGCCCCGGACGGCCACGGGCTCGCCGCCGCCTGCGTCGTCACCTCGTACGGGCACACCCACGCCGGGCCGGAGCTGGCCGCCATCGGGATGGTCCTCGTCGCCGAGCGCTATGCCCGCCAGGGCCTGGGACGTCGCCTGATGGCGTACGTCTGCGACGACGTCCTCAAGGGCGTCCCCCTCACCCTCCACGCCACCCCCTACGGCCGGCCGCTCTACGAGGAGCTCGGCTTCGACACCACGGGCCGCGCCGAAATGCTCCGCGGCACGTTCCGGGGTGAGCCCGCCGGCACGGAGACGGCCTCCGTGGCGGTCCGGCCGGCGGCCGGCGAGGACATCCCGCGGATCGTCCGCCTGGACACCGAGGTCTTCGGCACCGACCGGACCCATGTGATCGCGAGACTTCCCGCCTTCGCGGACCGGCTGCTGGTCGCCGAGGACGACCGGGGTGAACTCGTCGGCTACGCCGCGATCTGGCCCAATATGGAGACCCATGTGATCGGGCCGCTGATCGCCCGGGACACCGCCGGTGCCCGGGCACTCGTCACCGCGCTCGCCGCCGCGACCGACCGGCCGCTGCGCACGGACATCGACGTACGCCACGAGGAACTCCTCGGCTGGCTCAAGGACCGCGGCCTCGAATCCATCGCGTTCAACGCCGTGATGACCCGCGACATCCCCGGCCTCCCCGGTGACTGGACCCGCCGATGGGCCCCGCTCACCGTGGCAGCGGGCTGAGAGAGGAGCGCCGTGACCGACCCCGACCAGCCGGAGATCCGTCCCGCCACCGAGGAGGACCTCCCCGCCATCGTCGCGATGCTCGCGGACGACCCCCTCGGCGCCACCCGCGAATCGCCCGACGACCTGACGCCGTACAGGGCGGCGTTCAAGCGCCTGGCCGACGACCCCCACCAGCACGTGGTCGTCGCGGTCCGCGGAGACCGCGTCGTGGGCACCCTCCAGCTCACCATCGTTGCCGGCCTCTCCCGCAAGGGCGCCACCCGTTCGATCATCGAGGGCGTCCGGGTCCACGCCGACGAGCGGGGCGGCGGTCTGGGCACCCTGTTCATCGAGTGGGCCATCGACCGTTCCCGCCGCGAGAACTGCCAACTCGTACAGCTCACCTCGGACGTGACCCGCACCGACGCGCACCGCTTCTACGAGCGGCTCGGCTTCACCGCTTCCCACGTCGGATTCAAGCTGTCCCTCTGACGTCCCGTACGCGGGCCGGGCCCGGCCATCCCG
>NZ_JBHYVA010000093.1:3060-18041 GCF_042750055.1 Streptomyces sp. NPDC059456 | reverse complement strand
CGTCCCCGCCCCCGTCCCCGCTCCCGTCCCCGCTCCCGCTCCTGCCGAAGAGCCGACGGCGCGCCGGCTGCGGGTGGCCGTGAGCAGGCTGGCCACCCGCTGGTGCCCCGAGACCGTCTACGACCAGCTGTTCCGCGGCAACGACCACGCCTACTGGCTGGACAGCAGCCTGCCCGGCGGCGACCGCGGCCGGTTCTCGGTCATGGGCGACGCCACCGGACCGCTCGCCCGGGTCGCCACCGCCGACGTGTGGAGCGGGTGCGTCACCGTCGAGTCCGCGGGCGGCGGGAGCGAACTGGTCGCCGCCCCCTTCCTGGAGTGGCTCGACCGCGACCTGCGCTCCCTGCACACCGAACTGCCCGAGCTGCCCTTCGACTTCAGCCTCGGCTGGGTCGGCTACCTCGGCTACGAGCTGAAGGCCGAATGCGGCGGGGACCTCGTCCACCGCTCGCCGGTCGCCGACGCCACCATGGTCTTCGCCGACCGCGCCCTGGTCTTCGACCACGCCGAGAACGCCACGTACCTGCTGGCACTGGTGGAGGGGACCGGCGAGCGGTCGTCGGCCGCGGCCGACGCATGGCTCATCGGCACGGGGGAGCGGCTCGCCGCGCTCGCCGGCCTGAGCCTGCCGGAGCCCCGGCCGACCGCCTCCGGCGAGGAGATCAGCCTGCGCCACGACCGCGCCGCCTACCTGGACCTCATCGGCACCTGCCTGGAGGAGATCGCCGCCGGCGAGACGTACGAGGTCTGCCTCACCAACATGGCCGAGACCGGGGCCCGCCTCGACCCCTGGGCCGCGTACCGGACCCTGCGCCGCACCAGCCCGGCGCCGTTCGCCGCGCTGCTCCAGTTCGGCGAGCTGTCCGTGCTCAGCACCTCGCCCGAGCGGTTCCTGCGCGTCTCGCGCGACGGGCTCGTCGAGTCCTCCCCCATCAAGGGCACCCGGCCGCGCGGCGCCACCCCGCAGGAGGAGGCCGAGCTGATCGCGGACCTGCTCACGGACGAGAAGGACCGCTCCGAGAACCTCATGATCGTCGACCTGGTCCGCAACGACCTCGGCCGGTGCGCGGTGCCCGGCTCCGTCGAGGCCGAGGACCTGTTCCGGGTCGAGACGTACGCCACCGTGCACCAGCTGGTGAGCACGGTACGGGCGCGCCTGCGGCCGGAGTCGTCGGCGGTGGACTGCGTCCGCGCCGCCTTCCCGGGCGGTTCCATGACCGGGGCCCCCAAGCTGCGCACGATGCAGATCATCGACCGGCTGGAGGCCGGCCCGCGCGGGGTGTACTCGGGCGCGATCGGCTACTTCTCGCTGTCCGGCGCCGCGGACCTGAGCATCGTGATCCGCACCGCCACGATCACCGCCGACCGGGTCCGGTACGGGGTGGGCGGGGCCGTGGTGGCCCTGTCCGACCCGGCGGCCGAGTACGAGGAGACGGCCGTCAAGGCAGCTCCGCTGCTGGCGCTGACGAACACCCGGTTCCCGGAGCGGGAGCGAGCCCGGATCCCGTCCTGATCTCCCAGCCGCGCTGGAGGCGGGCGAGTCCCGCCGCCTCCAGCGCGGCTGCGACCCCTCGGGCGGGGACGCCGAGCCGCTCCAGGGCCCGCAGCGCGCAGGTGGCCTCCGCGTCGGCGTTGAGCAGGGTGTCGCCGCTCAGCTGCGGTCTCAGCGCGGCGGCCTCCAGGGTGTCGACGGACAGGGCGAGCGCGGTGTTCCAGCCCACCAGGGCGCCCACCCCGCCGTCCGCGCCGGTGCCCCACAGCAGCCGCGGCTGCGGGGCGCCGTTGGCCCGGAGCACCCGCCACCAGTCCCCGGACAGCCGTTCCTCGCGCAGCCGGTACATCCTGCGGGCCACGGCCAGGCCGGCGGCGCCGCGCACCTCGTGGCGGGGGCCCACGCCGAGCTGGTCCAGCCGGGCGTCGACCTCGGCGTCGAACAGGCCCACCGGGAACGAGGCCACCATGGGGGCGTCGCCGAGCGGCCGGCCGCAGGACAGGGACCGCTCCAGGCCGGCGACGTAGGCGTCGAGCACCTCGGCGTACCGCTCGGCCGAGAAGACCATCGCGGCGTGCACCCCGATCCCGTCGGCGAGGCAGTCGGTCATCGCCTCCAGGCCCGCCGGGGTCATCGGGATGCGCACGAGAGCGTTGGGACGGGCCACCGACCGGTGCAGGGCGCGGGCCGCCGCGCCCAGCGCCTTCGCGTCATGGGCCCAGCGCGGGGACACGGCCACGGAGACCTGGCCCACCATGCCCTTGCCCGCCTCGAACACGGGCAGCAGGAGGTCGCAGGCCCGACGGAGCTGGACCAGGGTGCTGCCCGCCGGCGCGAGGGCGTTGTGGAAGTGGGCGCCCAGGGTCGGGTACCGGACTCCGGCGTCGAACTCTCCGGGATCCTGCGCGCTCAGCCACGGCGAGACCCCCTCGGACACCAGTTGTTTCAGCAGCGCTCCCGCTCCTTGACTCACCACGGGACCGACCCTAGGACGTCATGACATGCGCCTGAAATGAAACCGTCGATGGTGTGTCAAGTGCGGGACGCCCCGTGTTCCCTTCCCCGTCGCGCGTGCGGACCTTAAAGGGTTTACCGGAAAACCATCCGAATCCGTCCGGGCAGTGCGTCAGGTCGATTTCGGAATCCTCCTTTCGACCTGACCGAATATGAACCCACCTGACGGAGTGGCGAATCTGTGGTGGTTCACTCGAATGGCTGTTTCACAGACTTCTGGCTGCATCTGATGTCACGGCAGGTTCAGCACTGGGAGGTGCCGCATGTACGGTGTTGCACGCTGGAAATCATTGCCCGCGGGCCAGCAGCCCGTTTGGCCGGATGAAGACGCCCTGGAGAATGCCAGGGCCGAACTCGCGGAGTCGCCCGCACTCGTCCGGCGGGAGGACGTCGAAGACCTTCGCGCCCTGCTCGCCGCGGCGTCGCGGGGCGAGGTGCAGGTCGTCCAGGGCGGCGACTGCGCCGAGGACCCCGCGGAGTGCACCCCCGGCTATGTGGCGCGCAAGGCGGCGCTTCTCGATGTGCTGGCCGGTGTCATGAAGACGCGTTCGCTCAAGCCCGTCATCCGGGTGGGCCGGCTGGCCGGACAGTTCGGCAAGCCCCGCTCCAACCCGACCGAGACGGTGGCCGGGGTCGAGCTGCCCGTCTACCGCGGGCACATGGTCAACAGTCCGGAACCGGATCCCGAGCTGCGCCGGCCCGACCCGCAGCGGCTGGTCGCCGGCTACCAGGCGGCCTCGGGGGCCATGGCCTCGCTCGGCTGGCACGGCGAGGCACGCCCCTCGGCGGCCGAGGCCCCGGTGTGGACGAGCCACGAGGCGCTCCTGCTCGACTACGAGGGCCCGATGCTGCGCACCCAGCCGGACGGCTCGGTGCTGCTGACGTCGACGCACTGGCCGTGGATGGGCGAGCGCACCCGCGAGCTGGACGGCGCCCACGTCGAGCTCTTCGCGTCGATCGCCAACCCGGTCGCCACCAAGGTCGGTCCGAAGATGACCCCGGCCGAGCTGGTGGAGCTGTGCGGCCGGCTCGACCCGCGGCGCGAGCCGGGCCGGCTCACGCTGATCTCCCGGATGGGCCAGGGCAAGGCCGCCGAGAAGCTGCCGGAGCTGGTCCGCGCGGTCCGCGAGGCCGGGCACCCGGTGCTGTGGATGTGCGACCCCATGCACGGAAATACCGTGAGTGCGCCCGGCGGCATCAAGACCCGTTACGTCGAAACCGTCGTGCGCGAGGTCGAGGAATTCCAGAAGGCCGTGGTCGACAACGGCGGGGTGGCGGCCGGACTCCACCTGGAAACTACCCCGGACCAGGTCCACGAATGCGTATCCGACGAATACCACGTCGACGAACTCGGTGAGAAGTACACCTCGTTCTGCGACCCGCGCCTCAATTCCGAGCAGGCCATCGAAGTCGCCTCCGCCTGGCGCGGCTGAGGCCGAAGAAGAAAGAGGGGGTTACTCCATGGAAGGAAAGATCGCTCTGGTCACCGGAGCGGCCGGCGGCATCGGTGAGGCCATCGTCCGCGCCCTGGCTTCCCGGGGCGTCCGGGTGGCCGCGGTCGACCGGGACGCCGACCGTCTGCGCGACGTCGCCAAGTCCGTCGGCGAGGAGGGCGGCCGGGTCGACCCGTTCCCGGCCGACGTCACCGCCAGCGCCGACGTCGAATCGCTGGTCGACGACGTCGAGGCGCTCGTCGGACCGCTCGACTTCCTCGTCAACGCGGCCGGCGTGCTGCGGCTCGCCGAGGCGCGCAAGCTGACCGACCAGGAGTGGAGCACGACGTTCGCGGTCAACACCACGGGGGTCTTCTTCGTCTCCCGGGCCGTCGTCAACCGCATGGTGCCGCGCCGCCGGGGCGCGATCGTCACGATCGCCTCCAACGCCGCGGGCACCGCCCGTACCGAGATGTCCGCGTACGCCGCCTCCAAGGCCGCCGCGACGATGTTCACCAAGTGCCTCGGGCTGGAGGTCGCCAAGTTCGGCATCCGCGCGAACCTCGTCGCGCCGGGCTCCACGGACACCCCCATGCTCAACTCCATGTGGCAGGACGAGAGCAGCGCGCGGGCCTCCATCGACGGGGTCCCGGACGCGTACCGCGTCGGCATCCCGCTCGGCAAGCTCGCGCGTCCCGAGGACGTCGCCGAGGCGGTGGTCTTCCTGCTCTCCGACAAGGCCGCCCACATCACCATGCACGACCTCACCGTGGACGGCGGTGCGGCGCTCGGTGCCTGAGAACGGTGCGACCCGTCAGCGAACCGTGAACGAGAGCGTGAACGAGAGGGAGAAAGGCATGGCAGGCATACCTGCGATCAGCCCCTATCCGATGCCGTCGGCGGCCGACCTGCCCGCCTCCGCCGTCGACTGGGACGTGGATCCGGACCGCGCCGTCCTGTTGGTGCACGACCTGCAGAAGTACTTCCTGGCCGCCTTCCCGGCGGGCGAGCAGCCCGTCGTGGACCTGTCCCGCAACGCCGGCGAGCTGCGCGTACGCGCCGCCGAACTCGGCATCCCGGTCGCGTACACGGCGCAGCCGGGCGGGATGACCCCCGAGGAGCGCGGGCTCCTCAAGGACTTCTGGGGCCCGGGCATGCAGCCCAGCCCGGAGCACCGCCAGGTCGTGGACCCGGTGGCACCCGCCGCCGGCGACTGGATGCTCACCAAGTGGCGCTACAGCGCCTTCTTCAAGACCGACCTGCTGGAGCGGATGCGCGCCCGGGGCCGCGACCAGCTGATCATCTGCGGGGTGTACGCCCACGTGGGCGTCCTGATGACCGCGGTCGACGCGTTCACCAACGACATCCAGCCCTTCCTCGTCGCCGACGCCATCGCCGACTTCAGCTGGGAGGAGCACCGGATGGCGCTCGAATACGCCGCCGGCCGCTGCGCCCGCCTCACCACCACCAAGGAGCTCCTGACCGCCCTCCCCGACCGGGTGGCCGCGTACGCGGGAGCGGGAGGGGAATCCGCATGACCGCGGACCTGCTGGGCCGGATCCTGACCGGCCGGCCGCCGTCCTTCGCGCTGATCCACCGTCCGGAGACCACCGTCACCCGGCAACTCGACCTGTTCCTGGGTGAGTTCACCGAGGCGGCCACGCTCGCCGACATCCCGCTGCGGGACGTCGAGGCAGGTGCCGGGGCCCGCCAGGACGTGCTGACCCTGGTCCCGTACCGGCAGCTCGCCGAGCGCGGTTTCGAGGCCCCCGACGACGGCACCCCGCTGCTCGCGATGGTGATCGAGGAGCAGGGGCAGGTGCCCCTGCACACGGTCCTGTCCGCGATTCCCGACGCCCCCGTCCACCTCGCGCCGGGCGGAGACTTCGACATCGACGACGACGCGTACGCCGAGACGGTCCGCCGCGTCATCGCGGACGAGATCGGCACCGGCGCCGGCGCCAACTTCGTGATGAAGCGGTCCTTCGTGGCCGACATCAGCGAGTACTCCGTCGCCGCCGCGCTGCGCTTCTTCCGCCGGCTGCTGGAACGGGAGACCGGCGCGTACTGGACGTTCATCGTGCACACCGGCGAGCGCACCCTCATCGGCGCCTCGCCCGAACGCCACGTGAGCCTCTCCGGCGGCCGGGCCGTGATGAACCCCATCAGCGGCACGTACCGGTTCCCCGCCTCGGGCCCCGAACTGCCCGGCGTCATGGACTTCCTCGCCGACCGCAAGGAGGCCGACGAGCTGTACATGGTCGTCGACGAGGAACTCAAGATGATGGCCCGGATCTGCGAATCGGGCGGCCGGGTCGTCGGGCCGTACCTCAAGGAGATGGCCCGCCTCGCCCACACCGAGTACTTCATCGAGGGCCGCACCTCCCGCGACCCCCGGGAGATCCTGCACGAGACCCTGTTCGCACCGACGGTCACCGGGTCCCCGCTGGAGAGCGCGGGCCGGGTCATCAAGAAGTACGAGCCGCAGGGCCGCGGCTACTACAGCGGTGTCCTGGCCCTGATGGGCCAGGACGAGAACAGCGAGCGGACGCTGGACTCGGCGATCCTGATCCGCACCGCCGACATCGACTCCGGCGGCCGGATGCGGATCGGCGTCGGCGCCACCCTCGTGCGCCACTCGGACCCGCTGTCCGAGGTCGCCGAGACCCGCGCGAAGGCGGCCGGCCTGCTCGCCATGTTCGAGCAGTCGGGGCCGCGCCGCTTCGGCGACCACCCGGACGTCCGGGCGGCGCTGAGCCGGCGCAACGCCACCATCGCCGGGTTCTGGCTGGACGACGACGCCTCCCGGGCCCGGCCGGTGCCGCTGCTGGTGGGCCGCAAGGTGCTGGTGGTCGACGCGGAGGACACGTTCACCGCGATGATCGAGCACCAGCTGCGGGCCATGGAGGCCGACGTCACGGTCTGCCGGTTCGACGAGCCGTACAGCTTCGCCCCGTACGACCTGGTCGTGATGGGCCCGGGACCGGGCGACCCGCGCGACGTGGACCACCCGAAGATCGCGCACCTGCGGTCCGCGGTGGACGTCCTCCTCGCCGAGGGGCGGCCGTTCCTCGCGGTCTGCCTCAGCCACCAGGTGCTCAGCACGAAGCTGGGCTTCGCCCTCAAGCGCCGCGAACAGCCCAACCAGGGCGTGCAGCGGGAGATCGAGCTGTTCGGGCGGCGCGAGCGCGTCGGCTTCTACAACACCTTCGCCGCGCAGAGCGCCTCCGACTCCGTCGAGGTGCCCGGGATCGGCACGGTCGAGGTGTGCCGGGAGCCGGGGACCAGGGAGGTGCACGCCCTGCGCGGGCCGGGCTTCCGCTCGATGCAGTTCCACGCCGAGTCGGTGCTCACCGAGGACGGCATCCGCATCGTCAGCGAGGCCCTGTCGGGCCTGCTGCGGGAGCAGGCCGTATGAAGGCGACCGTGGCCTGGTGGGACCTGAAGGACTCGGGGCACACCATCGAGTCCCTGCGGGCGTACCTGCGCGACGAGGCGATCGACCGGTTCGCCGCCGTCGAGGGGCTGCGCCTGAAGTTCTGGATCGCGGACCCGCAGACGGAGCGCTGGGGCGCGGTGATGCTGTGGGAGTCGGCGGAGGCGGCGGCGCAGCCGCTGGCCCCGCGGGCGGCCGAGCTGATCGGTCGGGCGCCGGCCGCGTACACGGTGTTCGACGTGGAGGCGACCGTCGAGGGCGTCCCCGTGCTGCCCGTGCTGCCGGGGCCCGGCCTGATCCGGGAGGAGCCGGCCGGGCAGCCGTGACGACGACGGGCGCGCCTGCGGCCCCTCACGCCCCTCGGGGGCGCGGGGGGCCGCGGGCGCGCCGTCACGTCCCCGTGGTCATCACGCGCTGCAGGACCTCCGTCATCGCGTCCAGCGTGCCGTGGAAATCGCTGTCCAGGTCCCGCAGATAGGTGTTCTGCGCCAGGATCGCGGCCGCCGGGCGGTCGGTCAGGGTGATGCTCAGCGTGAGCGTGAGCCGGCCGTCCTCGTCCTCGCCGATCTCGTTGCGTATCTCCGCGATGTCGGTGTCGTTCAGATGCCGGTAGGTAATGCGACCGGCGCTCTCCTGCGGAGTGACGCGTTGCAGGAACGTCAGCTCACCGCGTCGGATTTCCCGTAGAAATCCATCGGCGTAGCGCTCGCTGATCCGGCATTCCTTAATGGCTGGAACATATCCGGTGGGGAACTCCGCCTTGTGGAGCAGAGCCTGCCACAAGCTCTCCCGCGTGGGAGCCGGACACCCATCCTGAGCTGCGCCGACGACCGGACGGGTCCATGAAAGCGTCAGCATTGATCTCCCTTTCCGCCGCTGGGCCGGCGTGCAGCATCGGCCGGGAGAACGGTCGTGTCAAAGCGGCACGGGGCATTACGTCACCTGCCCGGAGGACCTGACGAAGTGACCGGATTCCACTGCCTCACCGGTACCCGTCTCTTGCAGTGTGACGGTTGGTTGGTGGCGTTCCTCAGAGCGCCTTCCCGGTAAATCCGACGCGGAGAATCAGGAGAACGCTGATGTCTGAACGGTTCGACGGCCAGGTCGTCCTCGTCACCGGAGGAGGCGAAGGCATCGGCCGGGCAGCGGCGGTTGCCTTCGCCCGGCTCGGCGCGCTGGTGGTGGTTGCGGGCCGCCACCCGGAGACGCTCGAAGGAACGGTCAAACTGATCCGCGACGAGGGCGGGCGGGCCGACAGCGTGGTCGCCGACGTGTCGGACACGACGCCCGGCACCGGCACCGGAGCCGGACACGTCGTCGCCGAGACCGTGCGCCGCCACGGCGCCCTGAACGTGGCCTTCAACAACACCACCGAACTCGGCCCCCACCAGTCCGTCGCGGACATCGACGAGACGGTCTGGGCCCAGACCCTGACGGCCAACCTCACCGGTGTCTGGCTCTCCATGAAGCACGAGATCGCCCACATGGAGACCGCCGGCGGCGGCGTCATCGTCAACACCGCCAGCAACATCGGCTCCCAGGGCATGCTTCCCGGCCTCGGCGCGTACGCCGCGTCCACGGCCGCCGTCAGCGCCCTGACCCGGACCGCGGCCCGCGAGTACGTCACCCAGTCCATCCGCATCAACGCGATCAGCCCCTGCCCGCTCGGCCGGGGAGCCAGCGTCGAGGAGATCGCGGACACCGTGGTCTGGCTCTGCTCCGACGCCGCCGCGTACATCGTCGGGCACGACCTCGTGCTCGACCGCAAGACGAGCGAGTAGAGCCGTGACCACTCCCCCGACCCCCTCCCCGGTCCCTTCCGTGATCCCTTCCGCGATCCCTTTCCCGACCGCTGCCGTGTCCGGCGCCGACGACCCGGGCGAGCCCGGCTGGTCCAAGCAGGGCCGCGTACGCACCGACCCCGACGTCGTACTGATCGCCACCGGCAGCGAAGTGCACATCGCCCGCGACGCCCGCGCCATCCTGGGCCGCGAGGGCATCGCCGCCCGGGTCGTATCGGCCGCCGGCCCGCAGCGGCCGTGCGGCGCCCGGGCCCGGGTCTCCGTCCGGGCCGGCTCCGCGCTCGGCGGGTACCAGCTGTTCGGCGACGCCGGAATCCCGGTCCGCCTCGACCAGTTCGCCCCGGGCGGCCCGTACACCGCGTTCCACGAGCAGCCGGGATTCTCCGCCGAACGGGTCGCCGCCACCGCCCGGGCCGGACTGGCCCGCGCCGGACACCGGGAGCGCGCATGAGCACCGCCACGTCCGTACTGACCGCCCGCATCCCGGGCTCCAAGAGCATCACCAACCGGGCGCTGCTGCTGGCCGCCGCCGCCGACGGGGTCTCGCTGCTGCGGGCGCCGCTGGTCAGCGACGACACCCTCGCCTTCCGGGAGGCCCTGACCGGCTTCGGCATCTCCGTCTGCGTGGACGGCGACGGCGACGGCTGGAAGGTCACCGGCAGCGGACGCGCCCCGGCCGCCGGCGGCTCGGTGTGGTGCGAGGACGCCGGCACCGCGGCCCGGTTCCTGCCGCCGTTCGCGGCGACCGGCGGCGGCACCTTCACCTTCGACGGCACCGACCAGCTGCGCGCCCGGCCGCTGCGCCCCCTCGCGCAGGCGCTGGTCCGGCTCGGCGCGGACGCCCGGGTCACCGAGCCCGTCGGCGGACTGCCGCTGACCGTCGCCGCCCGCGGCCTGAGCGGTGGCGAGCTGACCGTGGACGCCTCGCTCAGCAGCCAGTACCTCACCGGCCTGCTGATGGCGGGCCCGCTGATGCGCCGGCCGCTGACCGTGCGGGGCGCGGGGCTGGTCAGCCGCCCGTACATCACCATGACCCAGGCGCTGATGCGCCACTTCGGCGCGTACGTCGACGAGTTCGAGGGCGGCGCGATCCAGGTGCTGCCCGGCGGCTACCGGGCCGCCGAACTCGACGTCGAACCCGACGCGTCCACCGCCTCGTACTTCTTCGCGGCGGCCGCCGTCACCGGGACCACCGTCACCGTGCCCGGCCTCGGCCGCGGCAGCGTCCAGGGCGACCTCGGCTTCGTGGAGGTGCTGCGCCGGGCCGGCGCCCGGGTGGAGATCACCGACGGGGCGACCACCGTCACCGGAACGGGACCGCTGCGCGGCGGCTTCGACATCGACATGGGCGACATCTCCGACACGTTCATGACCCTGGCCGCGGTGGCCCCCCTCGCCGACGCCCCCATCACCGTGCACGGCATCGGGCACGCCCGGCTCAAGGAGTCCGACCGGATCGCCGCGGTCGAGGAGAACCTGCGGGCGCTCGGCATCCGCACCGAGTCCGGACCCGACCGGCTCACCGTCCACCCGGGCCGTCCCGTCGCGGCCCGGATCTCCTGCCGCCGGGACCACCGGATCGCCATGGCGTTCTCGGTACTGGGCCTGCGCGTCCCCGGCATCACGCTCGACGACCCGTCCTGTGTCGGCAAGACCTTCCCCGGCTTCCACGCCGAACTGGAACGGCTCTTCCCGGCCCACCGCTCGGGCACCCACAGTCACTGACAACGAAAGGGATGTGAGAAACCCCATGGCCGACATACTCATCGCCGGCGGTGGCATCGGTGGCCTCGCCGCGGCGCTCGGACTCGCGAAGCGCGGACACCGGGTCACCGTGCTGGAGCGCCGGGACGTGTTCACGGAGGTCGGCGCCGGCATCCAGCTCGGCCCGAACGCCTTCCACGCCCTCGACCTGCTGGGCGTGGGCCAGGACGTCCGCGACCGCGCCGTCTTCATCGACGAGCTGCGCTTCATGGACGGCACGACCGGTGAGAAGGTCGCCGCCATGCCGGTCAAGGACAAGTACCGGGCCCGGTTCGGCAACCCGTACGCCGTCGTGCACCGCGTCGACCTGTACCTGCCGCTGCTGGAGGCCGCCCGCCGGCACCCCGGCGTCGAACTGCTGGGCCGCCACCACGTGGTCGCGTACGAGCAGAAGGCCGGCACCGTCTGCGCCGTCCTCGCGGACGGCCGGCGCATCACCGGCGACGCCCTGATCGGCGCGGACGGGCTGCACTCCGCGATCCGGCAGCAGATGGTCGCCGACGGCTCCCCGCGGGTGTCCGGGCACACCATCTACCGGTCGGTGATCCCGATGTCGGAGGTCCCCGAGGAGCTGCGGTGGAACACCGTCACCCTGTGGGCCGGCCCGAAGTGGCACTTCGTCCACTACCCGATCGCCGGCGGCGAGCACTTCAACCTCGCCGCGACCCGTGACGACGGCGCCACCGAGGCCGTCGCGGGCGTGCCGGCCGGGCACGACCACGTCCTGAACTCCTTCCCCGAACTGTCCGGTGCGGCCCGGCGGCTGCTGGAACTGGGCCGGGACTGGAAGGCCTGGGTGCTGTGCGACCGCGACCCGGTCGACCGCTGGACCGAGGGCCGGGTGGCGCTGCTGGGCGACGCCGCGCACCCGATGCTCCAGTACGCCGCCCAGGGCGCCTGCCAGGCCATCGAGGACGCGGTCCTGCTGAGCGGGCTGCTCGACGGCTGCCCGGCCGACTACGAGCAGCGGCTGGAGAAGTACAACGCGGCGCGGCGCGAGCGGACCGGACAGGTGCAGCTGGTGGCGCGGGAGATGGGACGCCGGCTCTACCACGCGGCGGGCGACGCGCGCGTCGAGCGCAACGCGATGCTGGCGTCGCTGTCGGACGACGACATGTACGACAAGGTGGCGTGGCTGCACGACGCGTACGACTTCGGGACCGGGCCGGCCCGTTGACCGGGCAGCGCCGGTCGACCGTCGTCGCCGCCCCCGCCCGTGATCCGCTCACGGGAGGGGAGCGCTGAGGGCGGCGACCACGCGGTCGCGGTCGGCGTCGGAGATGCTCGTCCGGGCCGTCTGCTGGAGGAAGAAGTAGACGAGCGAGGCCGTGCAGATCTGCGCCTGCTCCTTGGGGAGCAGACAGGCCAGGACGCTCTGCACGGGCTTCTCGCCGTCGAACCGCAGCACGACGAGCGTGTCCTTGACGTCGATGCCCGAGGGGTCGTCAATGGGGCCGACCTGGCGCTGCGTTCCGATGTAGAGCCCCGGAACACCGCTCGGAACGTTCTTCGTCTCTCCCCGGTCCGCCTCCTTGCAGGCGCTCTGCGTGACGTCCGGCGCGAGGTGCTCCAGCAGTTCGGGTGCGGTCTTGCCGAACGAGAGGCAGTCGACGACCTGGCCGGTCAGTGCGCCGACCGTCAGGCCCTGTCCGTGTCCCTCCATGACGACGGGGTCTTCGCCCTGGCCCATTTGCCAGGTGGTCCCGGACTCGAAGTAGGTGAACGCGCACCTGCCGCCCACGGGCCCGATCAGGTAGTTGTCCGGGCGCCCGCCGTAGACGGCGGCTCCGGCCGGCAGCCGGACCTGCCTCGGCAGGCGCACCGAGCGCGGTACGGGCACCAGCGCCTCCGGCGGCAGGCTCGGGAAGTCGTGAGCGGACGCGCCGTCCTGGGTGCAGGCCGTGACGGAGGCCTCCTGAAGCGGCAGTTCGACCGGTTTCGCCTCGGGCAGGGCGGGGACCACGAGCTTCTCCAGCACCGCGTTCAGCTCGGCGGCGTCCTGCGTGAACCGCGGCGCGGCGCTCTTCGTCGCCGAGGCCAGCTGCGTGAGGACCTCCTGCTCCGCGACGGGGACGCGGTAGCCGACGAAGCGGAACTCCAGGTGCAGGCCCAGCCGGTCCATGCGCTCGCGGACGTGGGCGTTCATCGCGGCCGGGTCGCCGCCGCAGCCGTCGGTGCCCCGGGTGGTCACCACGACGATGCGGTTGCGTTTGCTGCCACGGAACGGGTACCGCCCGGAGAAGTCGTCGATCGCCGCCAGCAGCCCGCTGTTCAGGGTCGCTTTCCCGCCGGGCGTCAGCGCGTGCGCCGCCTCGCCGATCCGTTTCCCGTTCCCGGTGCCGCTGCCGACGAGTTCCTCGGTGTTGGCCGCGTCGCCGCAGCCGCCGCCGAAGCGGCGCAGCGAGAGCGCGTCGCCGTCCCCGGCGTTGCGGACCGCCGCGCCCACCGAGTCGGCGAGGGCGCCGAAATCCCGCCGCGCGTCTGAGGGCCCGGCGTCTGAGGGCCCGGCGTCGGAGGGCCCGGCGTCGGAGGTGTCGACGAGGAACGCGGTGCGGTACTGCGGGATGGACCGGACGATGTGGACGACGGTCACCCCGATGCCGATCGCGGCCACCGCGAGCACGGCCAGGGTGATGCGCAGCCAGCGCCTGCGCGGCCGGGCCGCCCGGGTGGTCACCGGGCCGCCGGGGCCTGGGCGCGCAGGGCGGCGAGTGCCTTGTTCATCGCGTCCGCCTGGGTGTTGTAGTCGGCGGCGGCCTTCTCGAAGGCCGCGTGCCGGGAGGCCAGCGGGGTCTTGGAGCGGGCCGCGGCCAGCAGCCGGTCGGCGGCGTCGAGCACGGTCTTCTGCTGCTCCCGCAGCGCCGACGCCCGGTCGTTGACGTCGCGGCCCTCGGGGGTCCCGGCACGTCCGGCGAGGTCTTCGAACTCGGTGCCGATGTGGGGTTCCCGGGCCTGGTCGAGGTTCCGTCCGGCCTCGTCGAGCCGGCCTTCGACGATCTCCTGTACGGCGGTGTTGACGCGGGTCACGGCCGGATTGAGGACGTCCACGATCCGCGTGGCGTTGCGCAGCACCGGTTCGGTGTTGGTCGACCAGGCGAGGGCGGCGTCCAGGTCCGCCTGCGTGTGCGCGAACACCGGCTCGGCCGGGTTGGAGCCGGCGGCGGCGATCGTCTTCAGGCCTGCCCTCTGGTTCTCGGGCACCTGGTAGCCGATCAGCCGGAATTCGATGTCCAGGCCGGCCGCGCGGATCCGTTCCCCGATCTCGCGCCGGACGAAATCGGTGTCGTCGTCGCAGGCGTCCTGGCCGTGCCGGGTGATGACGATGATGCGGTTCACCTGCTTGGCGCGCTGGCCGGCGCCGATCGCGAACGTGGTGGAGAAGTCGTCGACGGCCTGGACGATGCCCCGCAGCAAGGTGGCCTTGCCGCCCACCGGGGCCTGCCGTGCGGCCCGGACGATGTCCTGCCGGTTGTCGGTGTCGAAGTCCACGAGCCGGGCGGTGTTGCCGTCCGCGCCGCATTCGCCGCCGAAGCGGCGCAGGGCCAGTGCGTCGGAGTCGCCGGCGTTGCCCACCACGGTGCCCAGGGCGGCGGCGACGGCGTCCGCGTCCGCGGAATCCGCGACGGCGGTGGCGTCCATCAGGAACTGGGTCTTGTAGGTCGGCGCATAGGACGGCAGGACCCAGCGCACCACCGCCCAGGCCCCGCCACCGAGCAGTGCCAGGACCAGGAGGGCGATGAACGCGTTGCGGATGCCGCGCGGAACGCGCAGGTCGAGGATGCGCAGGTCGCGGCCGGCCTGGTAGACGCGGGCCCCGTCCGATGCGGTGGCCTCCTGCCGTACCCCTGCCCGCTGCGCCCCGGCGTCGTCGGCGCCGCCCGAGTCGGATGAGGGAGATCCCGTCATACCGACCATCGTCGGTGACAACACATGATCACTTTAAGTGGTCGTCACATGTGTTTTTGTCACCGCCGTGGGGCGCCCCCGCCCGCGGCGGGCCGCGGGGGCGCGCGCCCCCCCAGCGCTGAGAAAGTGCCCTC
>NZ_JBHYVA010000093.1:0-3050 GCF_042750055.1 Streptomyces sp. NPDC059456 | reverse complement strand
CGCTACCCCCCGCCCCGCCCCCGCCCCCCCCGCCCCCCCCCCCCGCCCCCCCCCCCCCCGCCCCCCGGCTCCGGCTCACACCGTGAGGACGATCTTGCCCGTCGTGTGCTGCGACTCGCCGAGCTCGTGGGCCTTGCGCACCTCCTGGAGCGGGAAGGTCTCCGCGATCAGCGGGCGGAGCCGGCCCGCGTCGGCGAGGGCGGCCAGTTCCGCCAGCACGACGTGGTCCGGGGCCACGTTGACCGTGATCGCGCGGACGCCCGCCGCGGTGGCCTTCGCCGTGATCTCCTCGATGGCGAGGGGGTTCGTCACGCCGATGTAGAGCCCGCCGGGGCGCAGGGTGCGCAGCGAGCGGTCCTCGTAGTCGCCGCCGATCAGGTCGAGCACGACGTCGACGTCCTGCACGGCGTCGGCGAAGTCCTGCGCCGTGTAGTCGATCAGCTCGTCGGCGCCGAGCTCGCGCAGCAGCTCGTGCTTGGCCGCGCTGGCCGTGCCGATGACGTACGCGCCGCGGGACTTGGCGATCTGGACGGCCAGGTGGCCCACGCCGCCGGCCGCCGCGTGGATCAGCACCCGCTGGCCCTCGCGGAGGTCCGCGCCGTCGATCAGCGCCTGCCAGGCGGTGGACCCGGCGAGCGGCAGGGCGGCCGAGGAGACGTGGTCGAGGCTGCCCGGCTTGCGCGCGAAGTGCCGTGCGGGCGCCGCGACGTACTCCGAGTACCCGGCGGCCTCGTGCGGGAAGGACGGCAGGCCGAAGACCTCGTCGCCGACCTTGAAGCGGTTCTCGCCCGCCGCGACCGCCACGACGGTGCCGGAGACGTCCCAGCCGACGCCGAACGGCGGGGTCAGCCACAGTCCGTACGCGCGGATCTTCCAGTCGATGGGATTGACGCCGGCGGCGTGGGTCTTTACCAGAATTTCCGTGGAGCCGGGAATCGGGAGCGGGGAATCCGTCAAGTTCAGTACGTCAATTCCGCCGAGGGAATCCTGGCGGACGGTGCGCATGGTTTCTGTCATGCATTCGATGATCTCAACCGGCACGGCGGAATCCCCATCGATATCCGGCCATTCACGACCTGACAGACCGGCGTGGAATGGTTTTTGCGCCACAGCGGCCTGCTCAATGCTGGGGTATATGACTCAGCTGCGATCACTTGGTTCGGCCGGCCCCGAGGTATCCGCTCTCGGCCTCGGCCTGATGTCCATGTCCGACTTCTACGGGCCCGCCGACCGGGCCGAGGGGGTCGCCACCGCGCACGCCGCCATCGACGCCGGCATCACCCTCCTCGACACCGGCGACTTCTACGGCAGCGGCCACAACGAGCTCCTCCTGCGCGAGGTGCTGCAGAGCCACGACCGCGAGCAGCTCACCCTCAGCGTCAAGTTCGGCGTCCTGCGCGACCCGTCGGGCGGCATCCTCGGCGTCGACTGCCGTCCCGAGGCCGTGAAGAACTCCCTCGCCCAGACCCTCCAGCGGCTCGGCACCGACTACGTGGACGTGTACCGCCCGGCGCGCCTCGACCCTGCGGTGCCGATCGAGGAGACCATCGGCGCCATCAAGGAGATGGTCGACGCCGGTCACGTGCGGCACATCGGCCTGTCGGAGATCGGTGCGGAGACCCTGCGCCGCGCCTCCGCCGTGCACCCCATCGCCGACCTCCAGATCGAGTACTCGCTGCTCTCCCGCGCCATCGAGGACGAGATCCTGCCGACCGCGCGCGAGCTCGGCACCGCCATCACCGCGTACGGGGTGCTGGCCCGCGGCCTGCTGTCCGGCCGCTGGAACCACCAGCGGGCCGCCGCCTCCGACGACGGCCGCAGCAACTTCCCGCGCTTCAGCGGCGAGAACCTGGACCGCAACCTCCAGCTGGTCGAGGCCCTCGGCAAGGTGGCCGAGGCCAAGGGCGTCACCACCTCGCAGCTGGCGATCGGCTGGGCCATGGCCCAGGGCGTCGACATCGTCCCCGTCGTCGGCTCCCGCCGCCGCGACCAGCTGACCGAGGCGCTCGGCGCGCTCTCCCTGGAGCTCACCGCCGAGGACGTCGCCGAGATCGAGCGGGCCGTGCCCGCCGACGAGGTCGCCGGCACGCGCTTCGACGCCGAGGGCATGGCCATGCTCGACAGCGAGAAGAAGGGCTGAACATGCGGCCCATCGGCAGCGCCGCCCAGTGGCAGGCCGACCGCCTCGACGTCCGGGCGTACCTCGACCGCCTCGGCATCACCGGGCCGCTGGAGCCGGACGCGGACACCCTGCGCCGGCTGCACCGCGCGCACGCCCTGACCATCCCGTTCGAGAACCTCGACATCCTGCTGGGGCGGGGCATCGACCTCGACGTCGACGTCATGCAGTCCAAGCTGCTGCGCAGCAGGCGCGGCGGGTACTGCTACGAGCACAACATGCTCTTCGCCCTCCTGCTGGAGCGCCTCGGGTACGAGGTCACCCGGCTGTACGCGCGCCCGATCCTGGACGCGCCCAAGCCGCTGCCCCGTACGCACCTGATCCTGAGCGTGGCCGTGGGCGACGAGACGTACCTCGCCGACGTCGGCTTCGGCGACGAGGGCCCGCTGGAGCCGATCCCGGTCTCCGACGGCGTCGTCTCGGAGCAGAACGGCTGGGTGTACCGGCTGGCGCGGGTGGCGGACACCGACAAGGAGTGGCTGCTCTCGCTCCGGCGGGGCGACGACTGGTTCCCCCTGTACTGGTACGCCACGGAGGGCCACCACCACATCGACTGCGTGGTGGCGAACTACTTCATCTCCACGCACTCCAGCTCGCCGTTCACCGGCCGGGTCTTCCTGGAGCGCATCGCGGAGGACTGGCGGCTCAACCTCAACCACCGCAAGCTCACCCTGACCCGGGCCGACGGCACCGTCGAGGTCCGGTACGTGGTGGACGCGGAGGTGCGCGAGCTGCTGGCCAAGCAGTTCGAGATCGAGCTGACCGAGGAGGAGGCCGCGGTGGTCGTCGCCGCACTGCCGGCCCCCGAGCCCTCCTGAGCCCTCGTACGGACCCTGCGGGGCCCGTGGTGCGCACCCGGCCGGTGCGCACC
>NZ_JBHYVA010000092.1:16194-18102 GCF_042750055.1 Streptomyces sp. NPDC059456 | reverse complement strand
TGCTTGTCCGGGTCCGCGCGGCGTCAAACCGCCCGCGCGCTGAATGGGGTGATACGAGGGCCCCGGCGGGGCGCCACCGGGCCCCCGGGGCGGGCCCGCCCCGCCGGGGCGCCCGGCCCCCCGGGCCGAGCCCGCCCCGCCCGCCTGAACCATCCAAATCTGACATGCAGGAGCACGTGGTGATCGAAGAAATCCTCCTCGAGGCCGAGGAGAAGATGGAGAAGGCCGTCGTCGTCGCCAAGGAAGACTTCGCCGCGATCCGCACCGGTCGTGCGCACCCGGCGATGTTCAACAAGATCGTGGCGGACTACTACGGCGCCATCACGCCCATCAACCAGCTCGCGTCCTTCTCGGTGCCCGAGCCGCGCATGGCGATCGTGACCCCCTTCGACAAGAGCGCCCTGCGCAACATCGAGCAGGCCATCCGCGACTCCGACCTGGGCGTCAACCCCAGCAACGACGGCAATATCATCCGGGTGACTTTCCCCGAGCTGACGCAGGACCGCCGCAAGGAGTACATCAAGGTCGCGCGCACCAAGGCCGAGGACTCCAAGGTCTCGATCCGCTCCATCCGCCGCAAGGCGAAGGACGCCCTCGACAAGCTCGTCAAGGACAAGGAGTCCGGCGAGGACGAGGTGCGCCGCGCCGAGAAGGAGCTCGACGACACCACCGCGAAGTACGTCGCGCAGGTGGACGAGCTGCTCAAGCACAAGGAAGCCGAGCTCCTCGAGGTCTGATGAACGACTCTCCCTGGGCCACGGAGCCGGTTCCGGCGGGTCCCGCATACGATGCGCTGGTGGGCCCGCACACTCGGCCCATGCCCATCGTGCCCGATGCCGCCGGCCGTGACTTCGACGACCGGGAAGCACGCGATCGGGGGGCCGCCGCCGACGGCGGCCCCCCGTTCCGCGCCGAGACGCCGCCGCAGGAGCCCATGCCCAGCCCGCCGCCCCCGCCCTCGCAGGCACCGCAGGACGCTTCGCCCCCACCGCAGAAGAAGCGGGCGGGGCGCGACCTGCGTGCCGCCATAGGGGTCGGTGTCGGCCTCGGTGCGGTGATCTTCGCTTCGCTGTTCATCGTCAAGGCGGTCTTCGTCGGCGTCATCGTCGTCGCGGTCGTCGTGGGCCTGTGGGAGCTCACCTCCCGGCTCCAGGAGAAGAAGGGCATCAAGGCGCCGCTCGTCCCGCTCGCGGTCGGCGGCGCCGCCATGGTCATCGCCGGGTACGTCCGGGGCGCCGAGGGCGCCTGGGTGGCGATGGCCCTGACCGCGCTGGCGGTCCTGGTCTGGCGGATGACCGAACCGCCCGAGGACTACCTCAAGGACGTCACGGCGGGCGTCTTCGCGGCGTTCTACGTGCCCTTCCTGGCCACCTTCGTCGCGATGCTGCTCACCGCGGACGACGGCCCGCAGCGGGTGGTCACCTTCCTGCTCCTGACCGTGGTCAGCGACACCGGTGCCTACGCGGTGGGCTGGCGCTTCGGCAAGCACAAGCTGGCGCCGCGCATCAGCCCCGGCAAGACCCGCGAGGGACTGTTCGGCGCGGTGGCCTTCGCGATGGCGGCCGGCGCGCTGTGCATGGAGTTCCTGATCGACGGGGGCGCCTGGTGGCAGGGGCTGCTGCTCGGTCTCGCCGTCGCGGTCAGCGCCACGCTCGGCGACCTCGGCGAGTCCATGATCAAGCGGGACCTGGGCATCAAGGACATGGGCACGCTGCTGCCGGGCCACGGCGGCATCATGGACCGGCTCGACTCCCTGCTCCCGACCGCCCCGGTGGTGTGGCTGCTGCTCGCGGCCTTCGTCGGAACGGGCTGAGCCGCCCGGGTTATCCTGGAAAGCGCGCCACTGGTGAGTGGCGCGCGGTACACCGCTCTTCGGGGGGGTGGCCGGGGCGGGGGTGGGCCCCCCCC